>JAWXAT010000036.1 GCA_034439615.1 Oligoflexia bacterium
ACACAAGGTGGTACAGGTGGAGCAAGTGGTTCAAGCAACACAGGCGGTGGCGGTGGTGGTGGAATAACCAGTTTAAAATATTGCATAAATAATTCTAATATCCCGGAACTCTCGGCAAATCTTTCTGTTAGTGGAGGAGGAAGCGGCGGGAATAGTGGAGCTCCTGGAATTAAAACTAAAAGTGAGGGAATGTCAGACATTTGTAGCATCCCTTAAATCTTGTATGAGCGCCACATTGATTTATTGGACTTGACTCCATTTTACTCATGAGTAAAATGGAACTATGTCTACTTTACTCATAAGCAGCCGATACATTAAACCTCAGGTTTTAGACGACTTACAAAGAAAAATGGTCTTTGTCGGAGGGCCTAGACAAGTAGGCAAAACGACTTTTGCTCAATCTCTTATTCGTGGTTACAAACCAAACCACGTGGCCTATTTGAACTGGGATGATCGTGAACAGCGCGATAAAATTCTCAATAAAATATGGCCTGCAAATCAAAAACTAATTATCTTTGATGAAATACACAAATATGCTCGTTGGCGTAATTTACTTAAAGGTTACTTTGATACGCAAAAAGAAAATCACTCATTCTTGGTAACGGGTTCAGCTCGCCTTGATCATTACCGCAGAGGTGGTGATTCACTTCTTGGAAGATACCATTACTACCGAATGCACCCGTTTTCGCTTCCTGAATTAAATTATGAATCTGGCGCATTAAAAACCTTACTGCAATTCGGTGGATTTCCAGAACCGTTATTGCGACAAGAAGACCGCACTTTAAGACGATGGCATATTGAGCGACTCACGCGACTCATCGAAGAAGATCTGCGCGATCTCGAACATGTTCGTGAGTTATCATTAATTGAACGTCTCGCTGAGGCCCTACCACTGCGCGTTGGTTCACCTCTTTCAATAAAAAATTTGGCTGAAGATCTAGAAGTTGATTTTAAAACAGCCGATCGATGGATCACCATCTTAGAAAATCTATACTTCGCATTTCGTATTTCACCCTATGGGGCGCCTAAAATTCGGGCCGTCAAAAAAGAACAAAAACTTTATCTCTGGGATTGGAGCCAGATACCCTCACCGGGCGCACGCTTGGAAAATCTTGTAGCCAGTCATCTTTTAAAATACTGTCATTACATTGAAGATACTGAAAGTTACCGAATGGAACTTCGATTTTTAAGAGATACAGATCGTCGTGAAATTGATTTCGTTGTAATCAAAGATAAAAAACCGATTTTTGCTGTAGAATGTAAGACAGGTGAGAAATCGATTTCTCCACATATCGCATATTTTGCAGCACGCACAAATATTCCAGCATTCTATCAGGTACATCTTGGCAAAAAAGATTTTGGCCATCCAAAATCTGGTCGCGTACTGCCGTTTGAAGTATTTTGCAAAGAGCTCAAATTGGTTTAATTGCGCTGTTTAAAAATAATCAAATAAACATAGCGGTAATAATGCAACGTAATTTTACCACTATGTTATGTGACACCACCTTTCAGCTACTTACAGACATTTAAGTATTCCTAGACTTTAGCCGAGAAGAACTATGGCAGGAGTGTATTCTCTGCCATGGGGGACGTAGATCGTGATTGGTAAGTTCACGCTCAAAAAATTGAGTGTACTTATATTAAACCTGGGGTTGGTGATGACCAATACGGGCTTGCTTACCTGTGACTCCAGAAATTAAATCACTTCTTGATCTCATATCAAAAAATAAATTTGAAATCGTTGGCGTGAAAGCCATAGCCGGAAATGATGTTGTTTATGATGAATGGCTTGGAACCATTACCGACTTTGAACTTCTTTGGAAGGAATCAAAAAAAGCCGCTAAGTACGAAGTCACAATTAAAAATGGAGTAAACTCAGCCATTGTTTGTAATACAATAACAATCTCAGGTGCAATAAAGACGACCATTAATGGCGGCTTATGTACGCCAGCCTTAGTCGTCAATGCTTCCTACACAGCAAATGTAACCGCTATTGATAGCGATGGCAAAAAGATTGAAGCAAAACCATTTCAGTTTACTACTGACATGAGCCCACCCAATACACCCAGCTTCAATTTTCCTTCTGGCGCAACAAACATCACCAATACTGCTTACACATTTGATTGGAACGGTGGCGACGTTGGTGCTTCAGGCATGGATAAATATATGGTTGAAATTCTCACAGGTACAACTTGCGGATCAGGAACTATAGTTTCAACCGCTTATTTTATAAATCAAAATTTCACATTAAATAGTTGGGCAAATGGTGTTAAGCATTTTGCTCGTGTCACAGCTTACGATAAAGCTGGTAATTCAAGTGGACCCGTTTGTTCAAATGACGTCACAAGTGACACTACTCCGAGCGCAACAATGAGTCTTATAAGTGCTACGACCAATCCAGTTACAGCAGGTGCTACTTCTGTAATCACGGTTATGACAAAAAATGCTGGAGGCGTACCCATCACTACAGGTGGCGCTACAGTTACATTTTCTAAAACCAATGGAACAAGTTTAAGTTCAGGCACTTTTTCTGCAGTAACTGATAATAGTGACGGTACATATACAACTATATTTACTGGTACAACTTCTGGTTCAGCGACCACAATTCAAGCTGTGCTTAACGCAACGACAATGTCGAACAACGTAGGAATGACTGTAAATCCCGGCGCCTCCGTAGCTGCAGCTATCGTCTTACCAGGCCAAACCTTTACGAATGGGACTGGTGTAAGTGGATCGCCTCCAGTGTTTAATACCACATCAGGATACACAGCCACAGTCTACGCTGTGGATGCTTTCAATAACATTAACATCGGAGACAATATATCGCCTGTAGATTTCGATACGATTACTGACATCTTAGATACAGAAGTTAGTGCTTCCATTTTTGTAAGTGGAGCTAAAACATTTACTATTGACCCTGTGGAAACAGGAACTAACGAAGTATTTAGAGTATACGCTTTTTCAAATACGTACGATACAGCACCATATACTGTTGTACCTGGAATACCTACCCAGCTAGTGGTTGTAATGCCTGGACAAACATTTAATAATGGCGGACAAATATCTTTAACAAATGCCATCACTGAAACACCCTCACCACAAACAGCTGGCATCGCATATAATATTAATGTTTACGCACTTGATGCTGATTTTAATCTTGTAACAACAGCTACACCGCTTGTGGCAATAACTAGCGACGATGGTGCGGCTGTATTGCCTACTTCTCAGAATTTAGTCAATGGTACAAATACTTTCTCGGTAGAAAACCGAACTGCTGGCCCAAGTATTTGGAAACTCTCTGCCACATCTGATGGTTACTTAAGTCCACTTACCCCGATGTACACTGTAATTCCAGGTGCGATAAATAATTTTATTGTTTCAGGAATCAGTAGCTCCACAACTGCAGGCGTTGCAAATACAATGACAGTCACAGCAAAAGATGCTTTCAGCAATGTGAAAACGAATTATACGGGGACAGTTGTATTCACCTCAGGTGATCCTCAAAGTGTTTTACCTGCAACCTATACATTCGTTGGTGGTGATAATGGTAGTCACACTTTCACAAGTGGCGTCACTCTAAAAACCGCAGGCGTTTGGTCAGTTACAGCTACTGTTGACAGCGCCTCTGGATCTCATACAAGCATTAACGTTAGTGCTGCTGCCGCTACTACATTAGTCTATACAACATTTCCATCAATTCCACAGGCTGATCAATGTATGGAATTTCAAGTCAACGCCAAAGACGATTATGGAAACGCACAAAATGCGACATCAACATTAGCGGTCTCTGGTTATCCAGGCACGGCCACAGTTTACACTAATAATATTTGTACTACGACTGGCTCACTCAATATGTCGGGAATTTCTAACAAGTTTTTTTATATGCGTGATACCGCCATGGGATCTTATAATCTCATCGTCGGTGGTACGAGCGTACCTCTAAGCAGTGTTAGCCAAAATTTAAATATGACCAACAAACTCACGTGGGGTGAAGGGTGGGATGGAATTGGCACTGTTTCATCAAACATAAACGTAATGACAGACACTGCCACAATTTCAGGTCGTACTTTTTCAGCTATACGAAAATTAAATGGCGTTGCCGGCTCAGATAAAGTTTTAACGTTAGGCGGCGCCAGCATTACAGGAACCGACTTTACTGCTGGTGATGAAATTATGTGGATCGTCATGGGCCAAGGCGATGGTTCAGCTTGCAACGGAGGCTCCATTGGCTCGGGTGATTATGGCTTTGCTCGTGTTACATCTACATCTACAAGCACCCTCACTCTTGATCGCCCATTACCCACGGGCATTATTGGAGCCAATTTAATTGCGGCTGCAACACCAGGTACAAATTTTTGTCGTATACAAATTGTGCGTGTCGCAAATTTAATTGATTTAAATATCTACGCTAGCCTTGCCATAACATCCGATCTCTACACCCACACAACTGGCACCGGAGGAATTGTTGCCTTCAGAGTTAAAAATACATTTGCTGTTATCTCAGGTGCATCTTCAATTAATGTAACTGGCATTGGTTATCAAAATGGAAATGCTGGTTCGACCATAGGAACAAGCTTTCAAGGCACAAGTCATACTGGCGATGGACAACAAATTCCTGTAACTTCAAATACAACTGGCGGAGCTGCAGGATTCATCAGCGGCCCCACAAGCACTGGTGGTGGTGGGGCGGGCAATGCTGGTAAGGGTGGTTTCGGTGGTGGTGCAGGTACAGGTTTTAACTCAACTTACGCTCCCGGATGTACTGGAACCGTATGCGATATAAATAAAATTGTAGCAGGCGCTGGTGGTGGCGGAGCTGATAATGATAGTGCTCCCGGAGGAAGAGGTGGAGGTATCATCATGATCTTTGCAAAAAATATTTCTGGTGGAACACTTAATCTCATAGCAAATGGAAACCCAGGTTCAAGCATTACCTCCTCGGATGGAAAAGGAGCGGGCGGTGGTGCCGCAGGAATGATTAGATCACTTACTTGTGAACTCAAATCTGGCTCAACTCTCACACCATCCGCAATTGGCGGTAATGGTGGAGTTGGAGGAGGATCAGGTTCAGCATCAAAAGGTGGTGGAGCTGGTGGTGGTGGCGCCATTTTCAATCAAGTATTTACTCTCAATGGAACAGTAACTTCACCGATTGTGGCTGGTGGTAGCGGTGGTACTTCCTCTGGCGTCAACGGCGTCAGCGGAGAAGCAGGATTCATCTCAAACACATCCGGCGTCAGCTGCCCCCCATAAAAATGCACGGCCTTACTTTTTGTAATTTAATAATAACCTCGCTCCAGCAATACAAAGTAATAAAAGGTAGCGCCGTTTCTTTTATTAATAATTCAAAACTTTTATCACAATCATCTGAATATTACCAAACGCCAACCCCCCGTTTTATAACAACAATACCAGCAGTTCAAAACCGCGGCAAAACCGCGGCTGGACTTTAGTTTTTCCACAATAAGGCCGAAGAATATTCAGGAATAACCGTTGTACGTTTGGGGGACTAAAAATAGCCATGCTTTCAAGAGCCCGTTACAAATCATTTGTAAATACTCGTGTGCTCTTGGCATTTGTTGTCAGCTTTTCGTTTTTACTTACAGCTTGCGTTCCCGCTGTTCCAACGATTACAAAACTTAACAATAAGAAAAAAGAAGGCCCGGATAAATCAAAAAAAATGAGCCTTGCCAGTGCTGCGGGCGTTACGACATCAGGTACAATAAAAATAAAATTTAATATTGGCTATGCACCAGGTGATTTTGCTGGAGCACCAGTAGCAACTTCAGGTTCTACGAAGATCCGCGTATCTTCAGCAGGTGTGCTCAATGGCCAATAAAATAATCTTTGTACTCATTTTCATATTAAATTTTATACTTTTGTTTAACGCGCAAAAAGTTAATGCTGCGGGCACAACGGCTCCACCATTTTTACCATTTCAAGCACAACTCACAGATGCTGCTGATGCTCCGATAACGGGAGCTGTTTCAATACAAGTTCAAATTATTGATAACGCGATATCAAATTGTATTTATTTTGATCAAACACTTGGCGCGGTTGCAGATAGTAAAGGTCTTGTGTTTTTATCCTTAGGAAAATCTGGCGGAACTGTTGCCGCTCCCTTTTCTAATATTTCACAAATTTTTGAAAATGTGCTTTTTGTTACATGTTTAGCCGGAAGTACAACAGGAGCTTACACACCTGTTGCTAGTGAAAGTCGCATGATTCGTTTTAATGTTGGGGGCGCAGGTTTTTCAGCGGCCATGGATATAGGTTCTGTCATGTTCTCACATTATGCGAATCTTGCTCTGAATTCAGAAAATGCATACAAAATTAATGGTGTCACTGTTAATGCTCCCGCACCATCAGGAGGACAAGTTTTAACTTTTAGTGCTGGCCAATGGATAGCTGCCGCAGGTGGAGGTGGTGGAATTACTGCACTTGGTGGTGGCGGTGATGTCACAGCCACCGGTCCTGGAAGTGTCGCTGCAACAGTTGTCACAGTTGGTAGTGTTTCTGCTGCTAACGTTGCCAGTGGAGCAAACCTTGCTAATGCGGCAACAGATGCTAGTACTAATGGTACAATTGTAAAACGGCATGGTACAACAGGAAATTTTTCTACGAGCGGTACGATTACAGCTGCTACATTCTCTGGAAATTTATCAGGTACCGCAACAACAGCTACTTCAGTGACCACCAACGCCGACTTAACTGGCCCTATCACAAGCACTGGTAATGCGACTTCAATTGCTTCTCAAACAGGAACTGGTTCTACATTTGTGATGAATACCAGTCCTACATTAGTAACACCGATCATTGGAGCAGCTACAGGTACATCTTTATCAGTGAGTGGATCTCTCACCTCGACAGTAGCAACTGGAACAGCACCATTAGTCGTGTCATCCACAACTCAAGTTGCAAACTTGAATGCAGCAACTGCTGGTACGGCTGGTAACGTTACTGGAGTTGTTGCGGTTGCAAACGGTGGTACAGGTTCAAGCACACAAAACTTCGTAGACTTAACTACTACTCAAACAATTGGGGGAAATAAAACCTTTAACGGCGCAACAACAATCTCTGGTACAAACACTTTTGCAACAGGTAGTGGCGCTGTTTCACTTAATGGTAATACAACCATCGCTGCTGGTAAAAATTTAACTGTTGGTAACATTGAGTATCTAGGTATCACCACAGGTTCAGCCCCTGCTGTTTCAATAGCTAGCACAGGCCGCATTTACTACAATTCCACAGATCAAAAATTTAAAGTTTCACAAAACAATGGAGCTTATGTCGATTTAGTTGGTGGTGGCGGTGGCATCACCTCTTTAGGTGGCTTAACAAGTGCTACACAAACTTTAAGTGTTGGCACAAGTGGAATTGTTCTAAACTGGTCTACCGCTGGCTCTGATCATGCGCTTAATATTCCACTGGCATCTGCTGCTACTGTAACGGCAGGATTAATTTCAAAAGCTGAATTTGATGGATTCAATGCAAAAATAGATAAAGCGTCTACATTTACAACCGGTTCAATTCCCTTTGCTTCTGGTGGCAATCAATTAAATCAGAACAACGCAAATTTATTTTGGGATAATACAAATAATCGTCTTGGCATTGGAACTAGCTCACCAACTGCAAGATTACATTTACCAGCAGGTACTATCAATGCTAATACGGCGCCATTAAAATTTGTTTCTGGTCCTATTATGACTGCCACACAAATGGGTGCGGTAGAATTTGATGGCACTGATTTTTTCTTAACCATTAATAATGGTACACGCAGTCGCGTCGTCACGGGTGCCGCTGGTGCTGGTAGTTTTTTAATGACTGACGGTGCTAACAACATGACAAACGCAATTAATGCATTTGATGGTAACACTGGACAACCTGGTTTTACATTTTCAGGTGACACCGACACTGGCATCTCTCACCCCGCCGGAAATTCAAACACATTATCGTTCTCTACAAATGGTGTCGAAAGATTAAAAATCAATGGCGATGGTAATATCGGCATTGGTTTGATAAATCCAAATTCACCATTTGAAGTTCAATCAACAAATGCAAATACTGGAAATACTATTGAATCTGGAGTTTACACCAATTTGATTGTTTCTCCAACTGCAGACACCGCTGCTAACGCCTCAAGAACATCATTAACAGCAGAGACATCTGTGGGTAATGGAAATAGTGTTCAATATCTGAAAGGAATATTCACTTCAGCACAGCAATCCCAAAATGGTACCTTCACTGAGATTCAGGGAATCAATGCATCAGCTATGCATACGGGCTTAGGAAACGGTTCAAATATAATAGGTGCAAATATTTATGCAAATTCATCTGCAGGTGCGGTGACTAACATTATTGGTACAAATAATTCAGTAAACTCATCTGGAGGATCAGTAACTACTCTTGTAGGTCAACAAAGCATATTGCAAGTGAGTGGCGCTGGAACGGTCACCAATTTGATTGGTAATTATATTAAAGAAAATATCAGTAGTGGCACTGTTACAAATCGTTACTCACTTTATATTGATATGCCTACAGGCAATTCAGTGATTGCAGACGACTTTGCACTATATCAAATGGGCGGTAGTCGAAAAAACTATTTTGCCGGTAATGTCGGCATCGGAACCACACCATCAGGAGGAGATAAACTGCAAGTGTTAGGTAATGTTGTTTCCACAGGCCAAATTCGTAGTGGTTATTTAAATGCTGGGACGTTTGCTGCAACTTCGATGGCACTCGATATGAATCAAGGAAATACTCATGAATTAGTGCGAACTAGTAATACTGGGAATGTGACGATCACACTTAATAATACAGCTCCCGGTGGTACATATACTGTATTAGTTCAAAATACTTCAGGCAACGCATTTCAAAGTGACTTCGCAATAGGTGGAACTACTATTTTCTATTCACCAATTAATTCAAATATACCAAATGGAGTTAAGAGATTATTTCGCATTACGCCTATGGGTGGATCAAAAGCCTATATCACCTCATCCGATTTCTAATATTTACTAGACTCAAGCTTCCAACAAATACTGACAAAAATCCTGTAAAGGCACAATCTATAGTTGTCTCTGACTTTTATCGCCTCTGCCACTACAAGGTTTTCAAATAAATGACCTGCCTGCGGAACACTTAATATACCATTGAAAACCAGGGCGCACGATTTGAAAATATAGTTGCCTGTCACCTTCTCAAATTATGCCATCACTGGAGTGATACCGGGATGGCGCAGTTAGAACTCAAATATCTTAGAAACAAAGAAAAAAATGAGATTGATTTTATAATTATTTAAAATAAAAAACCTTGGTTTACGGTTGAAGCAAAATTAAATGCAATTCAACTAGATAAAAAATATCAACAAAATTACTTCCCAACTTCGCTTAACTGCGATAGCCCAACAAACGTGACCTTATGCTCACCAATTTTTTTTACATAGGGCTTACTCACATCTTCTGCGACAACATAATTTTTAGTGCCCGGGTGATATGATCGAAAATGATAAAGACACTTTGGGTTAAAATTTTCAGCTTTCCATTTGCATTCGATAGCAATGGGTTCTTTACCTCGAGTTTTAATAACAAAGTCTATTTCATTTTTTGCTTTATCACGCCAATGATGAATATCTCGTATATCGTGAGTGTAAAGCAGCTCGTTCAAGGCTAGATGTTCCCACAAATAACCCAAATCTCGGCTATGGAGCTCGGTCCAACCATGAAAATAAGAAATAAAACCAGTATCGAAAAAAAATATTTTTGAGGCTGAAGTAATTTCTCTATTTTTATTTTTTGAATAAGGCCTTAATCGAAGAGCCACATTAGTGAGTTCTAAAACATTAACGAAAGAATTAATCGTATTATGTGAAACACCACAGGGGGCGGCAAAAGATTGCGCTTCAAATAGACCTCCACTTTGAAGTGCCAAAAGTTCAAAGAATTTAAGAAAGCTGTCAGATTTGCGAATCGAAAATTGACTCTGTACATCTTTTGCCCAAAATGAATCAACCCAGTCTTTAAAATCAGATTCTTGATATTCAGGTTTTAAAGAAAATCCAGGAAGCCCACCCTTTAAGAGTCGATCATTGGTTTTTATATGATCAAAAATATCAAGATCTTTACTATTCATCGGTGTTAGCCATACTTCTCGCTTGCGGTCAGTGAGTGTGTCTTTAAATTTCTTATGGGCCCCCAAAGTTGATGAACCCGTTGCGATAACACGCAACTTAGGAAAATAATCTGCCGCTATCTTTAAAACCTCTGAAGGATTATCTAGGCGATGAATTTCATCAAGAGCTATAGTCTTTGACATGAGGTTTGAGAAAAAACTTTCTGGATCTTCAAGCGAGCGACGGACCCGGGGAAGTTCGCAGTCAAATAATTCGACTCCGGGAATAGACTTACAGAGCGTTGTTTTACCCGAACGACGAACACCACGAAGCCAAACTATCGATTTTTCTTTCCATGCGTTTTCAATTTTTTGAAGCCAATGCTTACGCTTTTCTATAAATACCATATGTAAGTATACTGACATATAGTACTACTATACGTCAATATACTTACGTTTAGTTAGTGACGATATAGACTAAATACCAATCGACCCTATGATTATAAATTAAATTCATCACAATTATTTCTTTTAATTTTTATTTAAGGAGCAGCGATCCTAGACTGTGAATGGGCGAAGCCATTGTCTCTTTATCAAGATTGATTTGCTCACCACCCGCGATGACAACTATTTTTTTATGTGGTAATTTAAATACTTTTTTCGCTTCAGCATCTAATTTAAATGGCATCGCACCATGTATGGCTAATTTTGCTTCAAGAAATGTATAATCGCTTCCATTTTGCAAAATAAAATCAATTTCGTTTTTTTCTTTTGTTCGCCATGTGAAAAGACGCCAATCTTTAAGAAAATTATCTTTTGTTTTAATAATTTCAGAAAACACGAGGGTTTCAAATAACCCACCCGCCTGTGATGAATTCCATAAAAGCGACTCATCGTTATGACCTTGAAGTCTTGCACAAAGACCTACGTCATAAAAAAATAGTTTTTTCATCTTTGTAATTCTTTTAGATAAGTTAGAATGAAATGGCTCAACTAATTCAATAATGTGATTTCTCTGCAAAATGTCTATCCACGATTGAATAGTTTTCTGATCAACTCCAGCTGCCCCTGCAACTTCGCTGACATTTAAAAATTGTGCTGTCCGAGCTGCTAACAGGCCTAATACTGTTTGAAACTCACCGAGTTTTTCAATTCCGGCACTTGCTGCAATATCTTTTTCAATAAAGCTTAATATATAATCGTTTAAATATCTTTGAGGCGACATTTCTTGGTTAATATAAAGTTCAGGAAACCCACCCCTCCATAATAAGGTTTTAATCGGCAATTCAGGAAAATGAGCAAGAATTTCTCGAACAGAAAATCCATGCATAGAATAAAGATGGCAACGCCCCGCCAATGATTCTTTTACATTCTGATCGAGTAAAAGACGATTTGAACCCGTCAGATAATAAAGGGTAGATGATTTTTTACCTGTCTTAAGTCTTGTTCTGCGCAACCTATCAATTCTTAATTTTATCTCAGAAAATATATTAGGAGCATACTGAACCTCATCAATAAGGCATGGAAGTTTGTGATCATCTAATACGAAGGCCGGATCTTTTTGGGCTCTTTGACGAAGTGAAAGATCATCTAAAAAAAGTGTTGAGGCGGGCTTAAGCTCCATTAGCAAAGTAGTCTTACCAACCTGTCTTGGGCCCCAAAGCAAGACCGCCTCTAGGCTCGTTGATGCCTGCAATTTACCTAAAAGGTCTCTCTTTACAATCATTTGTCTATTTTGGATTGTTATTCCATAATTGTCAAATCAAAAGATCATTCAAGTCAATACATGTTCAATGGCCATGGCCCCAGTCTTGCTGACCAAATTATCGCCATATGAAAATATGGTCATGACGGTTTTTTCTCTGCGACCCCCTAGCCATTTTACCGACCAATGTTAACTCAAGCTTCCAACAAATACTGACAAAAATCTTGTAAAGGCACAATCTCAATTCCATCTGCTTCTAAACCTCTTTTACCAACTGCGGTTACAAAAGCCCGACGTATCTTCTTATTTGCAGAAGCTAGGGCCGCTGGTATTTGAAGTTCACCACTGCGTGTTGACCCCAGCTTAATTTGCAGAAGTGTCATGACCGTATCAGATTCAACAATAAGATCGATTTCTTCTTTTTCTTTTGTTCGCCAAAAATGCATGTTCCAGTTTTTACCATAGTGGTCTCTGGTTTTTATCGCCTCTGCCACTACAAGGTTTTCAAATAAATGACCTGCCTGCGGAACACTTAATATAGATTCTTTTTCTTGATGAGACTGCAGTCGAACGCAAAGCCCTGTATCAATAAAATACGCCTTAGGCATTTTAATAAGACGTTTATTCAAGTTAGAGTGATAGGGTTTTAATATGTACAAAATGCCATTTTGTTCTAAAAGTGAAACCCAATCTTTTACTGATTTTCCTGCGACTCCCGCATCATTGCCTATTGATTCAAAATTAAGAAGCTCCCCAATGCGCGCAGCTAGAAGTCGTAATGTTGTTGAAAATGCAGATAGCTTTTCAACCCCCGCAGTTTGTGCAATATCTTTTTCAATAAATGTTGAAATGTAATCATTCAAAAATGAAACAGCATTGAGCTCAGGTCGAATCCATAATTCAGGAAACCCACCATTGAATAAAATTTGTTTGAGACTTGTCGCTGAATCGAATCCCAAAATCTCATGAACCGAAAGGCCGTGAACATGAAATATACTAATTCGACCTGCAAGAGTTTCTTTTAATGCACTATCAATTTCAGTTTGGTTTGAACCTGTCATTCGAAACGCTGCAGGCATCGTCGCACGATTGGTATCAATACGTTCACGCCGCCATTCATCAATATTTTTTTTAATTGAATAAAGAAGCTCAGGTGCCCTTTGAATTTCATCAATCAATGTGGGAAGTTCAAGTTGTGACAATACAAACTCAGGATCCTGCATTGCTTTATGACGCTCATTTGGGTCGTCGAGAAAGATCTTTGATCGTATAGTGGGCTGCATCTTTAAAAGTATTGATGTCTTGCCGATCTGGCGTGGCCCACGGAGTAACAGAGCTTCAAGGCATTGATTTTGGCTCCAATTTTCTAAAAAATCTCTTTTAATCCACATATTTGACTATATTAACCTATTGGGTTAATTTAGTCAATAGATTTGCATATGAGCTCTGTAACATCTGATATACGTTGGATTTAAAAGTACATGCGCCGCTATTTGAAAAATTAGCTAAATAATCTAACAGTAATTCCTATGAAGCGTCATCAAGGTGTCTGAGCTTCTTACGAATAGATTCCAACTTTTGCTGTAAATCTTCACGTTTAAATCCATTGGGAAACAAAATAAACTCAGGCTTTACGCCCAGGGCTTCAGCAATCAAAATAGCTCTATCTTCTCCAAGACGAGAGCGCCCGCTTTCAATATTAGAAAGATTAGCTACGGCAATCCCTGTAATGTTAGAAAGAATTTTTTGTGACCATTCTTTTTTATGTCGCAACTCTTTTACAACTTGTCCAGGAGTGAGCATAATTCTTGATTTTCTTTTATCCATTTTTATCTCCTATAATCGTGAGGTGTTACGCGCACGACATTAACCACTTCTAACGAACCTCCTTGACTAACCTTATAGATAACGCGCCACTTGAGATTGAGCCGAGATGACCTATAGCCCTCCCACTCTTGCTTCAATTTTTCATCGTGATAGCCTCTGAAGTTCCTTAAAATTGCAACTCCATGTTCTTCCACTAAACGTGCCCAGATCTCGTATGATTTCACTATCTCTTTGGGAGCCTTGGCTAATTCTTTTTCTGCACCATGAGTTTCAATAATCCGCGTATTCAATTAAGCCCTTTCTCATAGTTATACTTTAGTATAACTTATATTACAGTATAATGACAAGGAGAAATTTTTTACCTGTTATTAAATCGGTTTATAATACACACTATATTCTTTCTAAGCACCTGTAACTACTTAAGATTCTGATCCGTTTGCCGGACACAATTCAAATGCCGAGTTAATACTGTCTTCTCCAAAAATAAACATTTTCATTATTATTACGATAGCTGAGCCAAGCCTTTAGTTGCTGAAGCACTAATCATTCTAAGGCTGAGCCCAAAACGTCTGAAGCATTATCCAACGGACCTTGAGCCGACAAAACATATCAAGTTTTTCAGAAACAACTCCAAATACCACATTTCCAAATTGTCATTGAACCAAAAATTAATCGTACATTCACAACTGAAACAGGCGTTGCTCACGTCACTAGTTTTGACGGTTTTTTCTCTACTACACCCTAGCTCAACTGACGTAGTTGATGCCTTAGCCGCCGCCATTAACATATAATACCACTCGGTCAAATTTCAACCTAGACTAAAGATCCGTCTTAATTATTCCGAAAATATTATACATGAGAAAGCAATCACACTTACTTTCAATATTGCTCTTGAGTTTATTTTCAGTAGGCTGCACCGATGGTGCACTCACAACCACAAATACAAGCAGCAGTCTTTCATCAAAAGTGCTCGTCTTCGCTGGCCTCACCACCACTGCACAAAATGTGACAAGCACTACAGCACTTTATTCAACTGACTCAGGTGCATGGACTAACACCTCTGCAATTCCCGGAGTACTCCCCGCCTACCCTGCAATAACTATTTTGGGCAATGGCAAACTACTCGCAGCTGGTGGAGCATCAACCGGGGCACTCTCTGACACAAATTGGTTTGCATCAGTTTATAATCCCTCAACAAATACTTGGACTGCCACAGCTAATATGAACAAAGGGCGCAATCAATTCGGAATGACCAAACTCACCAATGGAAATGCCATAGCCGTGGGCGGCTGCTCTGGTGGCTGCATCTCTCCCAATGCGCAAGTACAAACCTTCGCAACTGTTTGCCAATCAGCTGAAATTTACGATCAGACTCTGGGTACCTGGACAAACACTACAGCCATGGTCGCATGTAGAGCAACCACTCCCGCTGTGGTTCAATTACAAAATGGAAATGTTTTAGTTTGCGGGGGAAATAATGGTGCATCAAACCTGGGTACTATACAAACATATGATAGCGGTACCGGAACGTGGACAAATCAGCCATCACCCACAGTAAAACGTAAAGGTCCTTCTGTTGTTTTACCAGACGGACGCGTAGTCCTTGTCGGTGGAATGACTTACGCTGCTGGACCAAATTGGGGACTTTCATCTGCTATTGATATTTTTAATCCAACAACAAACACATGGAGTTCTGGCGGAAATTTACAATTCGCGCGCGGGTATCATCAAGTTTCACTCTTAAATGACGGAAAAATTCTTATTACAGGTGGCTTAAATGGTATAGCCGCTAACGGAACTATCACCTCTACTACTGCTACTGTGGAAGTTTATGATCCTACAACAGGCAAAAGCTCCTTACCTAAACTCAATGGTACCCGATCGTTTTTTCGCCTGGCAAATCACCCTATAATAAAAAAAACGCCCTCAAATTTCTTCAAGGGCGCTTAAAATGCACGAAAATGCACGGCCTTACTTTCTGTAATTTAAGGGCTGTACTCTAATATAACCCATCAATTACAGAAAGTAAGGCCGTGCAATTAATTATCTCTTCAGCTGAATTACTTCTGCCAAGAGCTCATCGGTTGTTGTGATGGTCTTTGCGTTTGCTTGGAAACCTCTTTGATTTTGAATGAGGTTTACAAACTCCATCGCCAAGTCAACTGTTGAACGCTCAAGGCTCTTTGCAAAAATCTTTCCGCGTCCGGCCATATTGGCAGGCCCGATTGAAGGAGTTCCACCCTCGCGAGATTCTTTAAATCGGTTGTTACCGACTTTATACAATTTCTCAGGAGCATCGAACTTCGCCAATGTAAGCTGCGATAGATCTTTAACTTCTCCGTTACTATAAAGAGCACTAAGAACACCCGCATCACTGAAAGACATATTAGTGATAGTTCCTGCAGAAGAACCATCTTGCTTCCATGATAATAAATCACTCTCTTTACCGTACTGAACTGAACCGCTAAGACCCTTACCTTTGTTAGTAATGATCGCATCACCGAAGTAAATCTCAACTTGTTGATTAGCAAGTGCACCCATTGAGAAATTATAATTCTTTTTGGTTTCAACTTGGGTTTCAAGTTTACCATCAACAGTAAAAGTGACTTTACCTGCGGCAACTTCTGAAAACTTTCCTTCTTGACCACCGGTAATTTCTTTACCGTCAACAAGGCCATGCCATTCCCACTGACGATCTGCAACTTTATTAAAGTATGTCGTCATTAAATGTTTATTACCTTGTGAATCAAAAATCTCAA
Source organism: Oligoflexia bacterium (assembly GCA_034439615.1). Taxonomy (NCBI): domain Bacteria; kingdom Pseudomonadati; phylum Bdellovibrionota; class Oligoflexia; species Oligoflexia bacterium. Next base: position 16,402 of record JAWXAT010000036.1, read on the forward strand.
TACCAGTTGAATACTGTGAAGTATCATTTGGTTTTTCAATATTAAATGGCAAACCAACTTGAGCGCGGCTATCTAAGTTCATTGTTACTTCTACTTTCTTAGTAGCACGAGCTGGAGTAATCGCTTTTGGAAGCTTAATATCGCCAACTAAACTTGTGAGTTTATTTGAGTCATCAGCTTGATAACCTTGAATGCGTTGATTATCATTTGTCACGAGATAACCGTCTTTATCAAAACGAAATGAACCATCTCGAGTAAAGCTCTGACCATCAGTACCACGTGCTACGAAGTAACCATCACCAGAAACTGCTAGATCTGTAGCGTTCTCTGTTGAATCAACGTTACCTTGTAACAATACTGGATTCACGGCACCGAGTTTTACCCCGCGACCGATTTGGTTACCACCCAAAATACCTTTTAGGTTTTTTGAAATGATATCTTGAAATTCAGCGCGGCTGGCTTTGAAACCAGTTGTGTTTGCGTTTGCGATGTTATCGCCGATTACGCTGAGCGCTTCACCTTGTGCTGTTAAACCTGACACACCCGTATAGAGTGATGATAAAATACCCATGTGACCTCCTGTCAACATTGCGGTGTTGGCTGTCCGTCCAACTCCCGCGTAGAAGGGCCCCCTCGACGAGGACCAGCCCTAAGTTTATAAAATTACAGTGCTATCAATATTTGTAAAAACATTCTCCCTCATGGCTTCGCGATCCATCGCAGTCACCACAGTTTTATTCTTCACACTCACAATGAGTGCGTTATCACCCATTAGAACTAATGTTTCACGTGATCCTTTTTGCGCTGCTCGATCTACGGCATCATTAAGACGCGCAAGATCTTCAGGCTTTAAAGAAATTCCACGAGTCGACATTCTCTCTAATGCGTGTTGGCTAAATTTTACTTCTAATTTCTTATCAGGGGCTATTGCACTTACTTTCGGCTTTTCTGCAATTTTTGTATTGAGCAGATCACCAAAACTTGGCGCATTCGCATTTCCTGATTTAATCTCTTCTTTACCAGGTTTATTAGAAATACCAGTTGAACCAGTTGTTCCACCGATATTTGCTAAACCTGATGTTAGAGGAGATTTACTTTCTACCAAAAGCACCTCCTGAACTTATTCCGTTACCGCCTTGACTAGCAGCATTTATCTCGTTGGCACTCGCCACTTCTAAAGGTAACACAGCTCCATCAAGTTTTGCTTGAGGTTTATTCTCTGGCATCACTGTTGGTGGAGCTTTTGTTTGCTGTTGCTTATAAGCATTCACTTTACCTTGTGGTGCTAACGTTTGTTGCTGTTGCATTAACGTTTCTAACTGGTTTTGCATTTCTTTAACATTACCATCTTCGATATTCTCAACATCTTGCAAACGCACTTTTTGATCGCCAACCATAAGTAGGGGGCCCTCAGAACTATAATTAATTCCTGTGATTGTACCCTTGGTTTCGGTTAGCACACCTACTTTTCGACCAGAACTATTCTCAGCTTCTACACTGAAAAAATAACGTCCAGGTTTTAACTCACGCTCTTGTTTATCTGTACCGTTCCAAGTAATTTTATTACCACCCTTTTTAAGCCCACCCGTTTCGATAAGCTTAATAGTATTACCCGTTTCATCAGAGATTGCGATTTTAAGTTTTGTTGCATCTGCTGCTAAATTAAAGCGCAGATCATTTTTAGAATCACCACCTTGATGAAAAATCTGACGTGAGTCGGCTTTAATAGTTTTGCCAAGTAGGTTTAAGGCCTCATATTTCTGCACAGGGTCTTGGGCTTTACTTAATCCTTCCAAATTCTTGTTCACATTAAAGAGCTGTTCAAGACTGGTGAATTGAGCAAGTTGAGCTGCCATCTCATGACTCTGCATAGGGTTCATGGGGTCTTGATACTTCATTTGCGTAAGCATGAGTTTCAAAAAATCATCTTTATCAAGATTATTGCTCGCGCGACGCGCAGGTTTATTAGGATCTTTTCCTCCAGGATTAGCAATCTGGTTGAGAATATCGCCAACGGCTTTTTTCTCTTCACCAGCTGCTTCTGTATCTTTAGCCGCAGGGGTGTAATTCACCTTTTCGTCTTTAAAGTCGACATGCTGTGCGCCTTTAGAAAACGTCTGCGTACCAATTTTATTTGAAATCATCCTCTTCTACCTTTCACGTCGATTGCTTAAGGGGGAAATGCTCCCCCGATGCAATCTTTAAGCAACTACATCTAATCTACTCATTCCTTTTGCTGTTGATGCTCGAGCGCCGGCCGTACTCACCATGGCAGGTCTTGCTAAGGATTTAACTTGTGGTCTTAGCTGACCTAAATCTAACATGTTGTCACGTCGGTTCTGATTTTGCTGACTAAACTGATTTGCAAAATCTCTTGCAGCGCTAAAATCAGGACGGTTTTGATTGTGGTTTCCAGTATTTTTATCATTCACTGAAACATCAATCTTTTCCATACTCAAATTATGCTGCGCAAGACCTTGTCGAAGCTCTCCAATATTTTGTTCTAAAAGCTTCTTTACTTCATTTTTCTCAGTCATCATCTGCACATCAACACGCTGTCCATCCATTGCAACACGCAATTGAATCTCTCCTAAATTTTCAGGATTAAGAATCATACTCATTTCGCCGCCACCTTTTTGGGCGAGCATTTGCGCATTACTAATAATAGACTTAATCGCTTCATGCTTGGCATCTTGTGTGGTTGGAGCTCCCTCAACTTGTGATGCCGCTACAGTATTAACGGCAGTCAAATTTTGGAGATTATTTACTTCTTGCTTTGCACCGTGATGATTTACTTCATGCATATTCACCACGTTGCTTTTTACATCCACACCAGAAGCTAAGTTTTCTTTTTGAGAATCAAACTTCACTTCATCTTTAATGGAAGCCTTATCAAACTTTGCGATATTTTGTTTCACTAAAGTTTGATTCGGTTGCCCTTGAGGCTGGTTGCCACTTTGGTTTTGTCCCTGATTAGCAAATTCTTGATTTTTGCCATCAGCGAATTTTCCAGCGGTAGTCCCTAACGGCAAAGTTGCATCAGATGTTTTTCTATCAGCAACTTGCGCGCTATCTCCTTCGGGCTTAGCCACAGAGTTTTGAGTTTCTGTAGCCTTAGTTTGATCAATGTTTTGAGCATAACGATTAGCAACAGATTCCTTTAATGCTATTGGGGCTTGCACTGCATTTAGATCAGCTTGTTGAGCGATCTTTTGCGTGGTCAAACCACCAGCTAATAAAGGCGCGGCTTTTAATTGCTCATTTTGATCAACACTTTCCATTTGCGCCAACATTTTAGAATAAAGATTCACAGCTTTTTGCTGATCTTCACTTTGCAAATTTAGGTTCTGAATCACTTGAACCATTGTTTGCTCAGGTGGCTTTTGCATAGCACCTTGGGGTAATTGTTCAAACGCCTTAACAAGTCTGTCAGGCGATACACCCACTTCATTCTCTAACGAGGCCATAAATTGGATGATCGGTTTTTGAACGGGAACCGCTGCCTGTGATTGTACTGGCTGGGTCTCAACTGCTTGAGCCATCAGACTTGTTTTCTGATCAGGCTGAGCCATTACCATGACGGGCGTGTTCCATAATCCTTGCTCCTGCAAAGAGCTCTTTGCTTCTTCATCTAAATGCGGTGCAACTTGACGAATAGGGTAACTGACGGCTGCTGCTTCGTAGCTTTGAGCCATAACACCATTTTTATCATCACCAACACTAAACGCACTATAATCTTGCGTATCTGGTGATTCAGTTTCTTCAACACCTAATGCAGTTTCACTTGCAGTCATTAAACCATCTGCAGAATTTACTTCGTTACTTGCATTGCTATTACTTGCCGGTGCTGCGTCTTGATAAAACTGGGTTTTAATATTTCCAGATTGTCCTTTTGAAGGATGATAAGGCATCCGTGTTTGTGGAAAAAACGGTTCACGATTACCTAACTTAGGTTTATCAGCCTTCGCCAATGATTGCGTTCGCGAATTATTTTTCGCTTTCATTGCATCACCAAGTGATGAATCAAACGTGTCATCGGCTTGTGATTTAGACCTGGAAGCAGTCTTATCAAGCAAAGCAGTGTTTTCGCTCTTTCTAGCAGAAGCGTTTCGTACAGTTGCAATATCCGGAAAAAACGGAATTGAACTAATGCTTTCTTGCGCCATTGAATTTCTCCTTTCTTTTATTCGTTTAACTTCTAATTTAACTTCTAATGCCCAGTTGCAGCTGGTTCTCTGTAACCTGCAAATCGCTCAGAAATTTTCTTCGCTTTTTCTGAATCCATTAGGTTTAATATTTCTGCAGCACTTTTATTTTTCATTTTTGCTAAAACTTCGACGGCTAAATCTTCATTGAGACTTTCGATTACTTTTGCAGCCTGCACGGGCTTCATGTTTGCGTAAACTGAAACCAAAGTATCTACTCGCTGTTGATCCACTTTCACCTTGTCTTCTAGTTTGGCCGAAATTTTCTGTCTAACTTCTTCAAGTGCTGCCAAACGTTTTTCTAGATCTTCCTTTTGTTTATGCAATTCTGTTTCCAGGCTTGCGAGATCAGTTTCTTTAGCATCTAGTTCTTTTTTGCGAGCCTCTAACTTTGTGAAAAGAGACACCTCTTCTGCTGTCCAAGACTTCTGACTAGCAGATGCACCGGACGCATCTTTTGTAGTTTCAGTGGATTTTTTTTCCGCGTCTTTTGGCTTGTCAGCGGCAGGTTTATCCGCTTTAGGAGCTGTTTCAGCAAGGGCTTCCCCCATAATTCCAATCTCTACACGACTAAGAAGTTTTCCGGCTTCGTCACCAGAAAATAAATAACCAGCGACTCCGGCGGTAAGAATAAAGGCTATGGTCATGAGCCAACCCTGATGCACGCGTTGTCGTCTTTTTGGTGATGACTTCTTTTTTAATACTTCATTACGTTTTTTGAAATAGTTTTGATACCCGCTCATTAACTTCCCCCTCGGCGAAAACGTGTGACGACAAGTTCGTCATTCACTTTAGCTTCATGTTTTTTTAATTTTTGTTTAAATGCTGTGAACTGATTTTCTCTTAATTTTTCGTATGTTTTTGATTCTTTTGTAGCAGCGATTAGTATTTCTTGTTTTTGCTCAACGATATGTGTGTGATTGATAACAATCTCTCGTTGACGAGCAATATTAATTTTTTGACCATCAATATAATCATCAATCTGCACGAGCCTAGCTATAGGGGCACCTTCGGGGCGAGCGCGCAATGCCGCACCATCTTCAGCGGCAACGTCTAATTCTTCAAACATGTTTTGATAGCGTTGTTTTTCATTATCCAGATGCGCCATGCTTTCATTGTAATCACGACTAGCGATTTGCTCTTGTTGTTTGTAATATTCCTCTAATTTTTCATAGCTAAATTTAAACTTCACGGCTTCCTCAAGATTTCATCCATCATGCGACATGTATCATCAACTGAAAATTTACTTCCGATTTCTTGCCTTAAAAAATCTTGAATTTGATCATGCACCTGAATAGAGTGGTCAATCTTTGCAGAACTGCCTTTTCGATACGCACCAATATTAATAAGATCTTCTGCTTCACGATAAATAGCCATGTTTTCACGAAGACGCATTGCGATTTCGTAATGCTGTGGATTCACCACATTGCGCATTACTCGACTCGTACTTTGAAGAACATCTATTGCCGGGAAATGCCCACGCTGCGCAATAGAACGGGATAAAACAATATGACCATCAACGATCGAACGCACACAATCTGCGATCGGGTCATCCATGTCATCACCTTCTACTAAAACGCTGTAGAGGCCAGTGATACTACCTTTACCTTCAAAAATACCAGCACGCTCTAAAAGTTTAGGCATCATCGAAAACACACTCGGGGTATAACCCTTAGTTGCCGGGGGTTCACCAATGCTCAAACCAATTTCTCTTTGCGCCATAGAAAATCGCGTGACGGAATCCATCATGAGCAAAACATTTTTACCGGCAGAACAAAAATATTCTGCAATTGCTGTAGCCACAAAGGCCCCTCGCATTCTCACAACGGGGCTTTGATCACTTGTTGCGCAAACAATAATAGATCTTGCCAAACCCTCTGGACCTAAATCATTTTCAATAAATTCTCTAACTTCACGGCCACGCTCACCAATTAATGCGATGACATTGACATCCGCACTTGTTGCTCGCGCGATCATTCCCAAGAGAACAGATTTTCCGACACCACTACCAGCCATGATACCAACTCGTTGCCCCATACCTGCGGTGAGAAGCCCGTTGATACATTTAATACCCAAATCAAGAGGCTTTCGAATAGGTGGCCTTGATAGTGGGTTTTCAATTGGAGCATAAATACTAATTTCATCACTTGTGTGAACAGGCCCCTTGGCATCCATCGGATCACCAAGACCATTAAGCACTCGACCTAAAAGTCTTGGGCCAACTTTTATGGTAGCTTCTCGTCGTGATAATACAATGCGAGCACCCATACCAACACCTCTGATATCACCCAGGGGCATTAATAAAACATTTTTTTCTCTAAACCCTACGACCTCAGCTGAAAATGAACGCTCACCGCTGCTAGGGTAAACTTCACAAACAGAACCGAGCCATGCACCAGGAAGATAACCTTCCATTAAAAAACCCACGACCTTTGTTATTTTACCACTGTCATGAAAAAGTGGATTGCGATCGACCGCAGTCTCATACTTTTTCATATTCAATGTCGTCGTAAGTTGTTCATTCATGGGCTAATCAGCCCTCCGCAATTTTTGGAATTTTTGAATCAAGTACTGCCCACAATTTTTCAATACGCTGACCGATAGTTGCATCAACTACACCGTAATTTGTTTCAACAATACAGCCTCCGCGGGCAACACTCTCAGTAACTTCAATTTTCAGTTTCGCAATACGCTCAAACGGATTTCCCGCTTCACCCTTTACTCGCTCAACAAATTCTTGATCTTGGGGGTTTATTTTTATCTTAATTTCTTCTTCTGACTGTGCGTTTTCTAAAGCCGTTTTTAAAACATTAAAAATGAGCTTAGGATCTATTTGAATTTCTTTAAGGGCCAAAGCTTTTGCCAGGTGAAATACAGTCTTCACAATGTGTGCTTCGTTCTCGATAAAGAGTTGGTTTTTAATAAGCGTTACACTCTCCATCACTTTACTTAAATGCTCAAGTGCGACTTTAATTTCTTGATTTGAGTCAGCGTACGATTTTTCACGGCCATCACGCATACCTAGAGCATATGCTTCAGCAAATGCTTTTTCTTCGATTGCTTTAAGTCTTGTGAGTACCTCATTCTCAACACGTGTATTAAAATTCTTTCGCTCAATCTCACCAAGACCTGTGGTTTCAGCTACGAGTTCGTTGATTTCAAAACCTTTTGAGTTTGGCAATACAACATCTTGATCTTTTACAAAATTAAGCGTTGTTTGGGGCATTACCTGCGTTAGTGGTTGAGGTTTATAATTTAAAATATGCCCCTCTGAATCAGCCTGTTTAAGAATTGATTTAAACAAGCGCGTCCTCCGCTCCACCGCGAGCAATGAGAATCTTACCTTCAGCCTCAAGCTTACGTGCTAGATTTACGATCTCTTGTTGGGCAGATTCTACGTCAGAAAGCTTAGCTGGCCCCATACTCTGTAAATCTTCTTGAAGTAGTGTGGAGGCACGGGATGACATATTTCTAAAAATTTTATCTTTAATTTCATCGTTAGCAGTTTTTAAAGCCAAGAGAAGCTTATCATTTGCCACTTCTTTAAGAAGCGTTTGAACACCTCTGTCGTCAATTTTGACAATATCTTCAAAAACAAACATGAGTTTTCGAATTTCTTCTGCCAAGATTGGGTCTTTCTCTTCAAGCCTAGACATGATTGCAGATTCAGTATTTTTATCCATAACGTTAAGCATCTCAGCAACAGGCTGAACACCGCCCAATTGTGCTTGTTCAACGGTACCCATGGTAGCCAATTCTTGTTTAAGAACTTTATCAACTTCTTCAATAAGTTCTGGTGAAATAAAATCTAAGTTAGCCATTCTCAAAACAACCTCCGCCTGAAGTGACTCAGGCATACGCTTAAGAACTTCACATTTTTTCTCAGGCTCAAGATGTGCTAAAATAACTGCAATTGTTTGTGGATGCTCACTAACTAAAAAGTTTGCCAAAGATTTAGCATCAACCAGTTCGAGAGATTCTAATGTTCGAGCGCCCACACCTGCTGCTAAGTTTAAATGACCAAGAATACCTCGTGCACGCTCTTCACCAACTGCTGCAATGATAATTTCTTTTGTGGCTACTTCACGAGAGAAAATATATTCTTCAGATTCACTTATTTTTTCATAGTATTCTTCAAGTACACGTTTTGTCACGTCAACCGGTACGGTGCGAAGTCTATGCATGTTGTTAATGATTTTACGAATGTCTGCATCATCAAGATGTTTGAAGAGCTCGGTGGCAGCGATGTCTCCGAGGTAATTTAAAAGAATTGCAGCTTTTTCCATGCCCCGTAGTTCTTCAAATGTAATGGCCGTATTCATTATCTATTCTCCTTAGCCTGCACGACGTTCATCAACCCATTGATTCAGAGCATAAGCAGCTTTTTTGCTATCATTCTGAATCAAATTAACAATGCGCTCTTTAAGCAATTCACTTTCAGCCTTATCAGGATCAATAGTTTCTTCAAGCATCGGCAAAGCACCACCCATGCCCGGCAACGAATTGTCCACCGTCTGCAAATCTTCTAGTTCTTCAATTGTTTTTGGTAACATATCTTCAACTGAATCTTGAAAGCTCTCTGTAATCCAACGCATAAAGGGTCTTACAACTACAAAGAAGAACAAACCAAAGCTTAGTGCAATTACGCCCCAACGAATCATGTAAGAAAAAAGTTTTCGACGCTCAAGTGAAGTAATAATTCTTTCGCTCTCATTGAAATCTTCTTTTTGGAATTTTATGTTTTCAATTTTTACAACGTCCCCACGCTTTTCATCAAAGCCCAGTGCGTTTTTAACGATGCTCTCATATTTAACAAGATCTTCAGCTGCTCTGGGGCTCCACTTTTCTGTGATTTTTCCTTCGGCATCAACGACAGTTTCAGTAAGACCGTCAACCAAAACGGCAACACTTAAACGTTCAGTTGCGCCCATTGGTTCTTTAACATTTCGGATTGTTTTTGTGTTCTCATAGTTCGTTGTCTTAAGCTCTTTATCTACATCTTGCTTAAACGCCACACTATTAGGGTCTTCAGCACCAGGCAAATTTGAACGCGCCCCAGGAACACCCGCCGTATTACTGCGATTGCCTCTGAGTTTTTCTTCTTCGGTTTGTATAGACTTAACAGCTTGTCTGTCTGGATCCACAACTTCTTCTACTGAAGATATTTGTCTAAAATTGATGTCGGCATTAACTTTGGCAATTACTTTACCTTGGCCTACAATTTTTGCCAAAATATCTTCAATACGATTTTCATACTCATGCTCTTTTTTATATTTGAATTCTTGCATATCATTTGTCATCGAATTGATACCGCCGGCTAAACTTTTACTTAATACTTTGCCGCGCGAATCAACAACCGTAACCTTCTCTGCATCGAGACCCTCTACTGCACTCGAAACCAAATGTATGATACCCCGGACTTGATCAATATTAAGGCTTTTACCATCTTTAACATCAACAACGACTGAAGCTGTAGGTGATTGGCCTTCTTCTAAAAAAGTTTTCTTTGGAGGCAATGCCAAGATTACTTTAGAATTTTTAACAGCTTCTAAGCTATTGATCGTACGGATGAGTTCGCCTTGAAGAGCACGTTGATAGTTTATTCTTTGTACATAACTTGTGGTTCCAAAACTATCTTTGTCAAAAATTTCAAAACCGATGGAGCCGATCTTTGACAGACCTGTTTCACTCATCAGCATCATTTGCGTGCTATGCAAGAATTCAGGAGGTACAGTTATGGTTTTACCACCATCAAGCATCTGATAAGGAACCTGCTTATCTTGCAATTTACTTACAATCAGCGGAACTTGTTCCGGCGGAATGTTTGTAAACAAAGGCGTGTAGCTTCGACCCGACATCATCACACCAACAACAACGAATGTTGATAGTATGACAAATGACGCCGCTATGACACTGGCCCGTTTCATCGGACTCAGGTTCATGTAGAAGTCTCTTAGCTGAGCATAGAGTTTACCAAATAATAAATTCAAAACACGCCTCCTGTTTTAGTCAAACTTGCATCCGCATGATTTCTTGATACGCTTCAATCATTTTATTTCTAACTTGCACCATTAAACGTAAAGCAATGTCAGCCTTCTCACTTGCAATCATCGTTTCATGAATATTTTGGCTTTTGCCGGTGGCAAGCGCTTGCATTTTTTGATCAGCTTCCATATGAGCTTGGTTGACGGCACCAACGGCATCTTTTAACGTCGCTGCAAAACTTTTTTGCGTACTATCTGCGCCGCCAAGTCCACCTTGGGGTAATAGTGGCTGTTCGACCTTTGTAATTTCTTTGGTCGTTTGCCCTGTGTTGATAACGCTATTAGCGTTGCGAATACTTAAGCCGTCCATGGCTTATCTCCTTAGCGAGTTACCTCGCGTTTATCTTCCTAACTCAATCGCACTTAAGGCCATATTTTTACTTGTATTCATTGCAGCAATATTTGCTTCATAACTTCTTGATGCAGAAATCATATCGACCATCTCTTGCATCATATTAATATCTGGATAAGCAACGTAACCTTCTTCGTTAGCATCGGGATGTGTTGGTTCATATTTTAGAAGCGGGCCCTTACGATCAGGCCTGATATCAACAACCTGAACGCGATCGATATCAGCATCAACTTTGCCAGCGAGAATTTCACCAAAATGACGCTGTTGAGGCAAAGACGAAAATACAACTTCTTTCCGTCGATAAGCTCCACCTTCAGGGGTCTTTGTTGTATTCACATTGGCAATATTTGAGGAAATGGCATTCATCCGCATGCGCTGTGCAGTCATGCCGCTAGCACTGACTCTCATGCCGGTTAAAAAATCCATTATTTACCTCCCTCAGTAATTCCGTACTTTAACATTGCCATCTTTTTATTAATGAGTGCCAGAGCAGCTTTGTATAAAACGCTATTCTCAGACATCGTTGTTATTTCGTTATCCATATCGACTGTGTTTTTATCAGGGTTAATATCAGCTTCTGGATTATCCTCAACACCGACTCGTTCGTTTCCGATAGCTGAACTTCCCATCGCAAAATGATCCGGCGATGAAGTAGTAAGATTATTTAAACCGTCAAGATCAACGGCTCTAGCAAGGGCGTCTTCAAATTCAACGACCTTTGCTTTGTACCCAGGTGTTTCAGCATTTGCTATATTCGAAGAAGTTACGTTATGTCGCAGCAATCTGTAATTGAGTGACGCACCTAAGGCTTTTGTAGTTTTATCAAATAAATCAGCCATGATCCCCCCTGTACTCATGCAACTTATTTCTCAAAGTACGAATACTGATACCCAGTATTCTTGCTGCTTGAGTGCGGTTTTGGTTTGTTTTATCTAGAGTTTTATAAATTAATTCTCTCTCCATTTGTGCAATGGTCATACCGGCTGTCATTCCTGAATTACTTGGTGTGCCAGGTGAGCTTGTGAAATTTTCAATAATAATATGTTCACTTTGAATTTCACCTTGATTAGCCATTAAAACAGCGCGCTCAATAACGTTTTCAAGTTCACGAACATTACCTGGCCAGTTCCATTGTGAAAGTTTATTTAAAGCACCCAGTGAAAGTTTTGTTACATTCCTAGAATTCAGTATTGAAGACACCTTTATAAAATTTTCGGCCAATGCCACCACATCATCAGGACGCTCTCTGAGTGCAGGAATCTGAAGTGGAATAACATTGATGCGGTAGTAAAGATCTTCTCTAAAAATATGAGACTTAACCATTTTCCACAGATCACGATTGGTTGTAGCAATGATGCGAAGATTTACTTTAATGGGGTTACGCCCACCAAGGCGGTCTACTTCTTCTTCTTGCAATACACGAAGAAGTTTTGCTTGAAGTGACAATGGCATTTCTGAGATTTCATCAAGTAAAAGTGTGCTCTCTGAAGCTAATTCAAATTTTCCCATTTTTTGATTGATAGCACCTGTAAATGCGCCTCGTTCATAACCAAAAAGCTCGCTTTCAAGTAAACCCTCAGGAACCGCTGCACAATTAATGGCTACAAACCGTTTTTGCGCTCGCGGGCTCTTATCGTGAATATAACGTGCGAGTAATTCTTTTCCTGTACCACTTTCGCCGGTGATAAGAACAGTGGCTTTACTGTGAGCAACATTTGTTGCGGCGTGAAGCACTTTTTGAAATTGTAGATCACAAGTTAAGAGTGAACCAAATTCAACACATTTCATTTTTTTCCTCCGGCAGGCTTTCTGTCGACGTATCTTTTATATTTTTCATTCCATTGAATTTGAGCCAATTGCTCTTGGGCCATTTTTTCCCAAAGTGCGGCATTTTTATCTTCTTTAAGAACATTCCAAATTTTTGTAGCTTCACCAAAATTCTTTTGATCAAAATAAATTTTTCCTAAACGATAACGTACAGAAGCTGTTGGCATTCCGGCATGATGTTTTTCAAGAATAAGCTTATATGCTTTTCCGGCTTCATTTGGTTTGCCTTCTTTAAGATGAATATCTGCGGCCAATTCAAGGCCTTTGCGAATAATCTCAGGTTTAATATCTGTGTTCTCTTGAGAAACTGTATTAAGTTTTTGAACCCAACCGAGAGCTTCTGAATTTTTATTTTGATCAAAACTGAGTTTTGCTAGACGATACCAGGGTTCTACCAACAAAGACGGCTGACCCTTCCACTGTTCAGTTAAATCTTTTAAAGCAAGCTCTGCTAAGTCAAAGCGCTCACTTTTTTCAGCTACAGAAGCAAGTATCAAACTTCTTTCTACTCTTTCAGCATCAGACATATCTTTGAGTTTTACAATTTTACCAAGATGATCATCTGCTTTTTTAAATTGGTTACTTTCATAACTCACTTTAGCTAAGCGCAAATTGAGTTGATCAGGTGAAGGCAGATTTTCAAAAGCTTTGCTGTACCTTAACCGCTCAGGTGTTAACACTTCATAGTCAACCAGACACTGAGTATAATATTTTGCACTTTCATCTAAGATATTTAAGCCTTCATAGGCTTTGCCTGCAAAATAGCGAGTATCAATTCTTGAGCTCTTTAAAAGCCATGAGTCAGTATTGTGAAGATAAATATCTAAAGCTTTAACGTAATCTTTTTTAGAATTATAGAAGGCTATTTTTTCAGTTAGATTATTAACAATTCGATTTTTAAATATAAACAAATGGGGTGACAACGTATTTGACTGATAAAATTTTACCAATATATCAAAACTTGCATCAAAATTTTTGCGCAGTAATAATCCATCTGCCTCTGCAAGTTTTACGAATGTATCAACATGCTCCATCTTGCCCTCTGGCATTTCGTCTTTAAATTCTTTACGGGCAGCATTGAGTTCTTTCTCTTTCATATTTCCAAAGCGCTCTGAATTAAATCTAACTTTTGCTAAATAGGCCCCGGGGGATCCACGATAACGGAAATAAGATTCCAAATAAGCACCGGTTACCTTATGTTTTGGCGCGCCCAAAATTTCTAAGATCTCTCCAATACGAGTCATTGCGTAACCACCATGCTCGTGTGACGGAAATCTTAGTAAAAAATTTCTAAAACTTTCCAGCGAGGCTTTGTAATCTTTGAGCCAAAATTGCGCCTCAGCATTATTGAAGTAAAGATTAGGCCCAAGCGCCCATTTTGTAGGATAACGATTTAACGCTTCTTTATATTCTTTAATGGCTGTGGAGTAGTCTCTTGATCTGAAGTAAACATCACCTCGTCGATAGCGAGCTTCCACACCAAAGGTAGTTGATCGTGGGTCATTTTCGATGCTTTCAAATTCTTTTATGGCTGCATCATTTTTATTTAGCTCTCGAAGTGCATCACCAACGGCAATACGCATTTGCCAATAAAACGGGCTATCTGGATACCTGGTCATGCCCACTTGAAATGCTGAGAGCGCTCCAAAATGGTTTCCGACATCTATATAATTGAGTCCGACGATCATTAAGGTGCGGTAGCGTTTTGGATCAGTAGGGTACTTATCTAACAACTCTTTATAACGTGCCATTGCACTTTCAAAGTCAACGCGGTTATGATCACGGAGCCAAAGTTTAAAGTAGGTGTCGGCTTCCACATATTCAAGTACGTTATCGTATTTTGATTTTTCAAATTTCTCTCTGAAAAATTTCAATGTTCTCAACACTAACGCAGGCTTATTGTCTTTAAAAAGTTTTATTGCAAGCCTTGCTTGTTGATTTTCTTCATCGTCTTGGGGCTCAATTTCATATGCAATAGTTTCAGCTAGAATATTTTTAAGATACGGTTGACTCACAATAACTTCAGGAAATCGCAGATAAATATTCTCTTGGCTTTTAATGAGAGCTGATTCTTTAATATCTTCATCATAAATATGAAACCGCTTTAGATCTTTATCACCACCATCAAATATTCCATATTTAAGTTGTAAAATCGCATCAGGCGAAGCGCCACTCAAAAGCGCGGGTTGTGGGCCTAACTCCGGGTGATCTACTGATGCTATTTTTCTTTGATTATTTTTACTCTTAACCTGACTTCGAACCACAAGACCCGCCAAAGGATCTGCTTTGATGGCATGTGTTTTATTGATTTTTTTATTTTCTAGATTTTTTTCAACACTCTTTTTTGGCTGGGGCACTTCTTTGTAAATATCAAAAACAAGATTTACAGGGTCAGTGGTTTGATAATCAAAAACCTGCATTCCACGATCGGCTAGTTTAAACTCAATAAGTGCGTCATTGTTTGTACCAGCCTTGATGGTGACCAGCTTGACTCTTTGATCTTTTAGATCAGAAAGTGATTTTATTTCTTCAGGCGTTACACCTTGAAATTGAATCCTCACAATATTGTATTCATCAACCGTAACTTGACTTTTGTCATAGCGCCATTCGTTTTGGCCTGTGATCTCGACGTGAGTCGCGTCTTTAAGACTACGAAATGTCACCTTTAGCCCACGTGCATCTGCCGTGGAACTCAAAATGAAAATCGAAATCAAAAATACACAACTCTGTTTCATCTAGACCCGTTTCTTCTCGACGTTTGTCATGACCTGGACCATTACCGCACTGTCAATTGTTTCACACGACGAGTGGCCAATGTACAAAGTGGGTATTTTGCTAAAGCTCCATAACCCGAAGTATTCTAGAAACTTACGCACCATGATCAACACCCCTTCAGTTTCAAACCAAATCACTCTTAATCCCTTACATGTCCTATTCGCAAAACAAGTGCCACGCTCGCAGCCAATACAAGCACCAAAGAAGTGCAACTCGACCTCGGAAACTTGGCAGGGTGACAAACCGCTGACACCCAATGAATTAATTCAGTTCTGATGCACGATAATTTTTTTGAATTTAAATTCTCTTACCTCCGGAAATGATTAAGAAAAAGATCATTTCCGCCGAAAAATAAAATGAGACACAACAACACGGCTAGGGAGCAATGAAGCACCTCATTTCAATTCATATTTTAATTTTGTTTTTATCAACTTCTGGTTGCGCAATTCTTGGTAGCAATGATGACCCTGCGGTCAAAAGTGTAAACACAAAATTTAGCCCTCCCGATAGCCCCTACGAAAAATCAAACGTGAGCAGTGCCGACCAAGTTTGGCAGAGTAAAAAAACGGGGAGTACTATAGCAGTTAATTCTATGTGCCAAAAATATGCTGATTTGAGTTTAAAAAACTTAGAACAAAATATTTTAACGGGAATTGAAAACCTCAAAGTTATAGAAGAACAAGATACTACATTTGATGAACGCGAAGCTTCAAGAATTCTTGCCGAAGGTACCATCGACGGAGTTCCCATACGCATTGATCTTTTAATTTTTAAGAAAAATAATTGCACATACGATTTAGCTTACATTTCAAGACCTCAAAATTTCACTGTTGAGAAACCAATTTTTGAAAAATTCTTGAGCAACTTCCATGCGCCATAACCGGAGTGTGAAATGATCGCAGGTGTCACATTTTCAATTGGCGCGACCCTTGTGCACTTTCTACATTTTGTAGGTGGCATGAGCTTACTTACAAAAGAAATGTGGCAATCCTTACGCTCACGACCGTTTTATCCAAAACTTATTACTGAGCAAATGTCATCCATCGGTGTGAGTTCACTCCCTCTGGTACTCGCAACAGCATTAAGTACTGGAATGGTAATGGCTCTGCAATTCGGTTTTGGGCTGGAACGTTTTGGAGGAAAATACTACGTACCCAAAGTAGTATCCCTTAGCCTGGTGCGTGAACTCGGACCCGTATTTACTAGTCTGATGCTCGCTGGCCGCGTTGGCGCAGGAATCACCGCAGAAATTGGCTCAATGAATGTCACCCAACAAATTGATGCCATTCGTGCCCTGGGAACAAGTCCACTTAAAAAAATTGTTATACCACGAGTGATTGCCGCAATTATTGTTTTGCCTCTTTTAACTGTTATGGCAAATTTTATTGGCATCGCAGGTGCTATGATTATTTGCGTTTCAGAACTTGGTCTTGACCCTTATTTCTTTTATCAAAAAGTCGTAACCACAATTACATTTACTGATTTTGCAGTCGGTGTTGCAAAAACATTTTTCTTCGCTGCTTTTATTAGTCTCGTTGGCTGCTACTACGGAATGACTACTACAGGTGGCACTCAAGGTGTGGGTATCGCCACAACCAAATCAGTTGTGACATCTTCAATACTTATAGTTATTAGCGATTTCTTTTTAACCAAACTCTTTTGGATATTTGAACGATGGTACTCATAGAAGTTAAAGATTTTAAGAAAAGTTTCGGTTCAAAAATCGTCCACCGCGGCGTGAACCTGAAAATCAACAAAGGCGAGTGCATGGGCCTTATTGGTGGCTCAGGCTCTGGCAAGAGTGTGATTTTGCGAAGTATGATTGGCCTTGAAAAACCTGATTCTGGTCAAGTACTCATTGAAGGCCAAGACATCACACCACTCAATGAAGATCAACTTGTCTCGATTCGTCGAAAAGTTGCCTATGTTTTTCAAGGTGGGGCTCTATTTGATTCAATGAATGTTGCGGAAAATCTTGCCTATCCTTTACTCGAGCATACAAAGTTAACATCCTCAGAAATCAATGCAAAAATCTCAGAAACACTTGAAAGCTTTGGACTTCACGGCACTGAGAAAATCATGCCGGCAAATTTGAGCGGGGGTATGCAAAAACGAGTCGGTCTTGCTCGCGCCATAATTCTGGGTCCAGAAGTAATTCTATATGATGAGCCTACAGCTGGACTTGATCCGTATAATACCAAAAAAATTCAAGAAACAATTTTAACACTTAAAAAATTAGGGGTGACTAGCATTCTTGTCACACACGACATGCCCACTGCATTTGCAGTTTGTGATCGCATGGCACTTTTAGTCGACGGGAAGATCGTTGCCGAAGGCACAAGTAAAGAACTTAAAGAAGGAACACAAGCGGGTGTTTTAAATACATTCATTAACGGAGAAGAGACGTAAAATGGACCGTTCAAAAAAAGTTGAATTTAAAGTCGGAGTATTTGTCACCATTGGGCTTTTACTCACACTCTTTTTCATCATCGCACTTGGTGGCGATAAAACATTCTTTCAAAAACACATTACACTCCATATGCGTGTTGACGAAACGATGGGCCTCTCTTTGGGAAGTGCTATCCAGATTGCAGGAGTTCCAAGTGGAAATGTCAAACTTATAGAATTTGATCGTGGAAGCAATAAACTAGACATTCATTTGCGCATTGAACAAAAATTTGCAGGCCGTATTACCAAAGGCTCATTTGTCGGGCTTCGCACACAAGGTGCCTTAGGTGATAAATATATTACTATCACACCAGGCCCCTATGATGGCGAACCTCTCAGAGACGGTGACACCATTGATGTTGAATTAGGATCAGACCTCCTCACAACACTTAGTAAATCAGGCAATCGCGTAGAACAAGCTTTTGATATTCTCGATCAAGTAGAGCGTCTCGTAAAAGCGCTTAATGATCGAAACCTGGCGCAAAATCTTGCCGACACAGTACAAAATTTAAAAAGCACGAGCCACACAATGGATCAGGTTATGGCAAGCATTAAAGGGAGTGATCCGAAGAACAATAATCTTAAAAAATCAGTTGACCGCATAGCCGTTATTCTTGAAAAAATTGATTCTGGTCAAGGTACTTTAGGTGGTCTTATCAATGACCCAACAGTTCATGAAGATCTCAAGGCTCTTTTAGGTGGAGCAAAGCGAAGTAAACTTTTAAAATATCTCATTCGTTCAACAATTGAAAAAAGTGAAGAAACTGATTCTAATTCTTCAAAAGAAAAAGATAAATGATGAGGGCATTAAGGCACATAGCCTTTTTTGCAATTGTTCTCACAAGTTCATGGGGAACACCACCCCCTTTAAATTCTGAAAATACATTTATTAATTCCGTTGAATTTTTATCTGAAAATCTTCTACCCGGATCAGTCATCGCCATAAGACTGAAAAATACTCCAAACAAAGAAAACTCACTTCGCGTATGTTTTCGTATGCAATGCTTAGCCCTTACAAATCGCTGGGAATTACTCCCGACAAATCCTGATACACCCGATGCTCAACTGTTTTTACTTGAAGATAAATTGAATCGTTGGAGTTTTGAGAAGATTGAACTTGATACAAATATGTTTGATAAAATTAAAATAAAAATTACAAACCTCAGGCTCCCGGCTTCCGTTGCTGATTTGCTCAAGACAAGTGATAAAGCCGTAGAATTTGAAAAATCATATAATAAGCAAATTCACATTAGAAACAGTGCTCTTAGTTGGGGAAAACAATGGACACTCCCCATTCCCTCAGCGATCACTTCACCCTTTGGAACATTACGTACTGCTGAGGATGGAGCTTCGTATACACATAAAGGCGTTGATCTCCGAGCTCCGATGGGTACAGCTGTAGCTACCACTTCAGACGGTTGGGTTGTGGCAACATTAGAACAAATGGTTTCAGGAAAGGTGATCACAATTGATCATGGTCATGGAGTCATGAGTAAGTATCTTCATCTTTCAGAATTTAAGGTGAAAATTAAGGAACAAGTTCGCGCAGGTCAAATCATCGCTTTAAGCGGGACGAGTGGTCGCTCTGAGGCACCACATCTTCATTGGGAGATTCGGGTGCGGGGTTACCCTGTTGATCCCCTATCGACTGCGCGTCTGATGGCACGTCTTTCTTATCCTGAGTGAGCCTGATATCTTTTACCCAAGTTTTACCAGCATAAACGTTTATTTTTTTCACAAGTTCACGACGTACATAAAATAGTTGATTCATCCATGGAGCACTACTCACCCAAATATAAAGCATGCCTTTTGAAAATGCTACAGGGGAGCATTTATCAGCAAGCATAGGCCCTACAACCTTTGCCCAATCAAGCTTAAGACGATAACGTTTGAAGTCTTCTGCGAGAGGTGTATTGCCTTTCTCGAGCAATCCCTGTAATACATCAAGCGCAGTTGGTAGTGTTTTTTTATCGTCTTTTTTCATCATATGGACCTTACTTCAGCAGCGATATAAATTCCAGATTAGACTTTAACTTTAGGATTTTTTCATGACAAAAAGTGTACATATAGTTGGAGCCGGGCTCGCTGGCACTGAATGCGCCCTACAATTAGCAACACGGGGTTACCAAGTTTTTCTTTACGAAATGCGTCCAGAAAAATTAACCCCAGCCCATAAGACCGGTGGTTGTGCCGAACTTGTTTGTTCAAATAGCTTAGGCAGTCTAATGGAACCCAGCGCTCCTTCTATGCTCAAAAATGAAATGGCAGAACTAGGAAGTTTTGTATTAGCAGCAGCCCATCGACATAAAGTTCCAGCAGGCCAAGCATTGAGCGTTGATCGCGAACTTTTTTCTCAAGATTTAACAAATCAAATTGATACTCATCCCAATATCAAGCGCGTAGCAAAAACTGTCGAAAGCCTTGATGAAATTGGCCGCCCTGCAGTCATAGCTACGGGTCCACTTACACATGATTTTTTAGCAGCAAGCATGCGCGATCACTTCGGAGGTGATTTTCTTTATTTCTTCGATGCAATTGCACCCATTATTGATGCTGATAGTATCAATATGGATATTTGTTTTAAAGCAAGCCGCTACGACAAAGGTGGCGCAGATTACATCAATTGCCCGCTTACTAAAGAGCAGTATTTTAATCTTATTGAGGAAATAAAAAAAGCTGAAGTTGTTGTACCCAAAGAATTTGATAAAACTCCTTATTTTGAATCATGCCTTCCAGTTGAAGTCATTGTAGAGCGTGGTCCTCTCACATTAGCGTTTGGCCCTTGTAAACCCAAGGGTCTCAAAGATCCACGTACGGGGCGAGAAGCTTTTGCCATCGTGCAATTGAGACAAGAAAACAAATATGCCACTGCTTACAATATGGTAGGGTTTCAAACCAAAATGAAATACGGCGAACAGACAAGAGTTTTTAGAATGATTCCCGGTCTTGAAAAGGCAGAGTTTTTAAAACTTGGTAGCCTTCATAGAAATTTATTTATTAATTCACCAAAGCTTCTCATGAAAACTCTAAACTCACGAAAAGATCCTCAACTATTTTTCGCAGGTCAAATCACAGGCGTTGAAGGTTATTTTGAATCAACATGCACTGGTATGCTTGTCTCCCAATTTGTCGATGCATTAAATCATGATCGCCCAGCACCCATTCCTCCAATTGATAGTGCACTAGGAGCCTTACTTGCAGCGATTACTGAGCCGAAAGAAAATTTTCAACCGACAAATATTAATTGGGGTCTGTTTCCACCCATGAATGTACCTAAACACGATAAAAAAATCGCTCTAGTAGCAAGAGCGAAGCAGGCCTTTTCAGCTTGGAAAAGTTCTTTAGAACTTCAATAATCTGTCATTATGATACAAACATCATTATATGCACTTGCACATAAAACTATTATTGTCACATAGGGCGTGAGCTACATGGCCGGATAAAAAACACCTTACATAGTACATTGTAAGTTATGATGTAATATGAATTTAAATCTCATACCTTTGACTATTAGAGAAATTAAAGTAAAAACAATTTGCAATTGATACGTTATTAGAAATAGGTAATCGAAAATTTTTTGGAGTTCCTACAAAAAATTGCACTCTCCTTCCTACTACAAAAATTGATATTCTCGAGGAGCCTACAACAGCAGAATATGCTCTGAAGCAATCTCCACCTGTGAATATTGTGAAAGTGAAACATCTCCAAGATGATGGTGAATATCATGAAGGTTGGATCAACGTTGATAGTATTTTAGTTTTACAATAGTAAGGGGCTTGTTAGTTTTTCTAGTTTCGTTAGATACACAGTTGCTTCAAATTCATTTTGACCACAAGTTTCAATTGACGCTTTGAATTGCAAACAAACTTCAGGACGCTCTGGTTTTCCAAATATAAGACATTGATTATTATTACTTAGCTGAATGCATCTTGCTCCAGCAGCTTTTCCGTCAGGCATTCCTGGTATGGGTGATGAAATTGAAGGTGCTATACAACAAGCACCGCATCCTAATCGGCAATTCATAGAGGCGCCAGATTGTTACATGCTGGCGCCCCTGTAAACATTTTTATCTACAAAATCGCGGTACAACTCTGGATCGTGAGGGTACATATCCGACAAAAGGTGAGTTAATGTTATCAAGTGATAATAGAAGTCATATTTACCCATTACCGAATTTTTTGACGTGACTGCTTTAATTCGCCGCGCCTGTTTTTTGATTCTAATTTTCGAAGCTTAGAATTACGAGTGGGTTTCGTGGGCCTTCGAGCTTTAGGTTTATGAAAAGCCTGAATGAGCATTGCTTCTAGTTTTTCAATACAGCGAGATTTATTTTTTTCAAGATCACGAAACTCATCGCTGCGCAGATAAACAAAAGCTTCTTTATTAATTACATTTTTCATATTTTTTCTGATCAAATATTTTTGCTCATCATTCAATGCGCTGGAAGCATTAAAATCCCAGTACAAAACCGCCGCTGACGAAACCTTATTGACATTTTGCCCACCAGGTCCGCGACTTCGAACAGCGCTGAATTTTAGTTCTGAAGTTATTTGCTCTAAATTCACGGGATTTTAAAAAAGAAAGTAAAGATCATAAAATTTTGTTTCATAATGGCATCTTAATTTTGTTCATTTCTGAGTGTCAAGAGTCAATTCTCCAGTTGACAGTGCTACTCGATATGCTTTTATTGAAAGTTATGCATACATTAAAACCAAGTGAAAAGTATTTTCAAATTCTTTTAGCCATACTGGGCTTCTTGGTTGCTAGTCTTATTTTAGCAAAACATATTTATTCAGCCCCTTTTATCGATGAAACCTATGTCATCGGTTCTGCTAAAAATTTTATCCTTGAAGGAAATTACGCAACTCCTGAGTTCCCTGTTTTTTCATCATTGATCAGCACTGGCTTTTGGAGCTCTTACCCCAGTGGGATTGCAGCCGCATTAGGCGCCGACAAACCTACAATTCGAACTACATTTTTTTATTTTTGCTGTTTTATGCTTTTACTATGCTTACGAATGGCCCTAGGTCATTTTCAATTATCAAAGCTTGAGAAAAATACTTGGCCCTTTATTTTTCTGGGTATTTTTTTAAACTACATTCCCTATCCAGAAAGTACGGTGATGAGTTTAGGTGAAATTCCAGCGTGCGCTTATTTATTTTTAAGTCTGCTTTTTTTATATAAGAATAATATCAGTGTCGGATTTTGCCTCTTAGGAGTTTCAGTATTTGGGGGCAAAATGGTCAATATGGCATTTGCTTTACCCTTACTCACCCTCTATACCTTCAACATACAAAAAAAATCACTAACTGAAAGACTCAAGCCTCTTCTTTGTTTTTTAATCCCATTTTTTATTTGGGATACTATCATTGCCTTTTGCGCAGGCCCTCAGGTCGCAGCAAGATGGGTTTTTGACTTTTTTGGTAATCTAGAAAGCTTTTCTAAACTGGCCATAGGAAAAGGCTTTACACCGGCTGATGTTCCCAGACAGACGCTTCTGTCAAGATTCAGTAATCCCGATCTGGAATGGGTTCACTACCCATTACTGCTGCAACTTAAAATAATTTTTTTGTTAGGCGTCCCAACCGCAATTTCGTTTTGGGTTTATCGTAATGAAATTAAAACCATGGGTCTCTTCAAATGGTGTTTTCATAGACCTTTAATTTCAGCACTACTAGTTGGCCAATGGATTTTTGCATTTTGGTATTTTGGCGTACATCCGCAAATGTGGATTCGCCATGTACAACCAGCACTTGTTATCGGAATAGCACTTTTAGGCATGTACGCCTGGCAGTATTATTTAAAGAACAAAAAGCCTCTCTTAACACGGTATGTTCAGATTTTGATTTTTGCCTTCTTTTCTCTCAGAATAATCCAGTTTATTATAAAAGCAGGGGCAAACTAACCATATTCAAATTTCTAAAAAATATTAGGGCTTGATATTATAAGTTAGAAGTCGTCGTGCTAAAGTAAAAACTAATCGTCCTTTTCTACCTGCGTTTGATCTAACCATCGCTCTCTGCAAAGGCGTCAGCAAAAGAGATGAAAGCTTTGGATTCTTACGTAAACTCAAATAATCAACAATACTTGGTCGAACATGAACTTGATCGCAGATATAATTAATTTGAAATAAAATCCTTTCTCTTTCTTTGCAAAACCCACCCTTGTGATAACAAGAAGCAGAATCAACTAAAGCCGCTGTTCCGATAGGGCCTTTGAGATGAACAAGATCGCTATCGGGAACAAATTTACGCAAGTACGAATCTGAATGGCGTCCGTTTTTCCATATTGATTTATCACCATCAACACGCTCTAAAGGAATCGCTTGATGATAGTTTAAATTCCGTTCACTCACCGCTGAGTATTGTCCTGAATTTTCATCAAGATCTGTAAGACAGATATAAAGGCTTAGCATTTTATAAATATCACCGTCACGGTGCCACCGCTGACTTCCTTCAGGGCCACCAAGATCTGGCTTTGGAATATTATAGAGAACAAACGCCGTATCAATCCGAGGAATTATTTTAAAGTAAGGCAAAACTTTATTTAAAACAGGAGCACTCATAGCAAACTCTAAGATTCCCAGTCGTGTTTCTTCATCTAACTGAAGTTCTAAAGTTTCTGCATAGGCCAATTCGTCTGTTCTTTTATTCATCTCCTCACGTTTTTTTTGAATCACAGACTCAGGGATTCGAGATTTGAGCCAAAGTGCAAATTCTTTAAAAACAGGATCATTCTTATAAATTTCAATAGCATCGCGTTTAAGATTCTTACTATCAGCATCAATGTAGGGGCTTTTGAGGTAGATTATTTTTTCATTAAAATGAAGAATCCATGACCAGAAAAATTCAAAAGCGGGAACAGTTAAAATAACAAAAAGTCGCCACAGCGGATTAGCTTTAAATTTAGCAGCCCAAGGTCGCAGTGGACGAGGTTGTGATTGCATTGCACCAGATTGTGACATCATGGGATTCATTTTTTATCCTTCAAAGTTCTACAAAATTCTTAATTAACTGGATACCCACTTCTTGACTTTTTTCAGGGTGAAATTGAACTCCAAAGATATTTTCTCTCTCAATAGCAGCTGTGAATTTCGCGCCATAATTCACGGTACACGATGTTGCTCCCGGCTCTTTAGGAACAAACAAATAGCTATGCAAAAAATAAAATGATGCGTCTTGGGGTATTTTTTTAAATAATGGGGAATCATTTTTAAATGAAACGTTATTCCAACCCACGTGAGGAAGTCTTAACTTTTCTTCTCCCACTTCAATTTTTTTAACAACACCCGGTATAACACCTAAACCTTGGTGCTCACCAAACTCATAACCCACTTCCGACATAACTTGCATGCCGACACAAATTCCCAGACAGAGTTTTTTGTCAATCAACAGTGCTTTTCGCAAACACTCATAGAGATCTTTTTTACGTATACGCTCCATGGCATTACCGTAAGTTCCCACTCCTGGAAAAACAATTTTTGAAGCTTTACTTAATGCAACTGGTGAATCGGAGGTTTCAAAATCCGCACCAATATATTCTAAAACATTGGCTACTGATTGAATGTTTCCGATTCCTGTATCAAGAAGAATTATTTTGCTCACACTAAATCCCAAGACATAGGTGTGCCTTTTTCTACATCTTTTTTTATTTTCTTACCTAAAAGTTCTGGCAAGTGTTTTGGAGCAAGTCCAAGACCAGGCCTTACACTTCGAATATTTTTGGCTGTTAAAACTTCTCCAGCTTTCATGCTCTCAGCAATATATAAAGAACGCCTAAATTGAAGTGATGGTTTTTCGGCTTCTGTTGGGCCATACGAAACACTTCCAAGGCTTTGCCATGCGCGCTCTGTTTCAAGCACTAAAGACTGTAATTCATGGGGCTCAAGTGAAAACGCAGAATCAACACCACCATCTGAACGTTTTAACGTGAAATGTTTTTCAATAACGGTTGCACCATGTGAAACAGCCGCCACAGATACGCCCACACCCATGGTGTGATCTGACAAGCCCACTTGAGTTCCTAAAATTTTACGCATATCAGGAATTGTTAAAATATTTGAATTTTGCGGCGTTGCCGGATACGTGCTAGTGCATTTTAGAACTACAATCTCTCTACAACCCTCTTCACGTGCAGCACTCACAGCTTCTTTAATTTCATCTATTGTAGCCATGCCCGTAGACATGATCATGGGCTTTTTAGTTTTTGCTACAAGTCTAATCAGTGGAATATCAACTAACTCAAATGATGCAATTTTATAGAATGGAACATTGAGTGATTCTAAAAAATCTACAGATGTTGGATCAAAAGGTGTACTAAAACCGATAATTCCTAATTCACGACAACGATCAAAGATAGGTTTATGCCACTCCCACGGTGTATGCGCCTCGTTATATAAATCGTGAAGTGATCGCCCATTCCAAAGACTTTTTGGGTCATTAATAACAAACTCACCTTTTTTTACATTCAATGTAATCGTATCGGCGGTGTATGTTTGAATTTTTAAAGCCTGAACACCGGTCTTTGCAGCAGCATCAACGATCTCTAAAGCTTTCGTTAATGATTGATTATGATTACCCGACATCTCCGCAATAATAAACGGGCGATGTTTTGCACCAACAGTATTTCGACCCAATTGAATATCCATCATTTTAAAAATATCTTCTCATGAAGTTCCTCTTTGTTTTTCAACCAATTTTCTTTCGTAAGCTGATAACTCTTTATGATTTCGTAGCGACCATCTTTTTCAACACCAGGTTTGTTAGTTTCAATAGGAGAAAAACCTAAGCGTTCATGAAATTTTTGACTGGCTTGATTTGATCCAATAGCTTCGCCATTAACCAGGTTGAGACCTAATTCTTCAAATCCAAAACTTAAACCCAAAAAACCAAGTGTCATGCCAGTTCCGATGGGTAAATCTTCTCTGCCCATATAAAATCCCCAATTTGCGGTATTATTATTTGTATCAATGCCTGTGAATTGCACAATACCAACGGGCTGGGATTGATACTCAAAAAGTCTGAAACAAACCTTTTTGTTTTCGGAAAGCTTTGCAAACCAAGCCTTATGTTCTTCCCAAGCAATAATATGCTCGGTGTACATCTGGATACGAACACGCGGTGAATTTCTCCACGTAAGTACTTGGCCCAAATCTTTTTCAGTAAGTTCTCTTAAACTACAATCTTCAAACTTATGTTGTGCTATATCCGCCATAATCACTTTCTATTTCTGCAAAAATGCAATTAACTTGAGATGATTCTCATTTACCTGAGAACCATCACTTCCCATAATTTCAAAGGCACGATCACTCATATTTTTTAATTCTTGAGGATTATCTACGGCCCATCGAATTTGACTTCGCCAATCATCGATACTGACTTTTTGATGCCAGCCTAAATTTTGAATAATTCCTTTTTCAGCTAAAGCTTGTGACATTTCCACCTGATTTTCGGCAACCTGCACTGTTAAGGCCGGCAAACCTAAAAAACATCGCTCCCAAGTAGCTGTGCCTCCAGCCCCTAATGCCAAATCAGCTTGAGAAATAAGCTCTGCCATATTTTTAATTTGAACATGAAGTTTGGCTTGAGGCAATTGCTTCATTATATCTTGAATCTCACGACTGTGGGGATTCATACTCCCAATTACAATATCATAAGTAAGTTTTGGCTTATTGAGTTCAAGTAATGCACGCAAGGCCTTCGTGGTTTCGCCCGCCTGATCGGCTCCTCCAAAAAACAAGAGCAGCCTCTGCACTGCACCATCTCGAGTTTTAAGATTTTTTCTTGCCTCATAAAATTCAGGCCTCAAAAGTGCAAATGTTGGCCCCAAAAGAAGTTTACATTTTTTTGAGACAAGCTCTGCATAGCGAACTTCCATGTTTAAATAATAATTTTGGTCTAATAAAAGATCACATTCATGTGGACGGTTGGCTAAATCATCAATTACTGCGATCTTGCCAACATGGGGCGCCATTAATTTTTCCCACTGCGCATCAAGTTCATAGTGATCCACTATGAGAAAATCTGGTTTATCACTTAGTTTAATAATTTCTCTAATATCGTTTAATTCTAGAAATTCAAAATTTGAAGCCTTTAACTGCGCTTGCCAAGTTTTAGGTAACTGGTAACTTGCAAAAATAACCTTATGATTTTTATTTTTTAAGGCTTGCGCAAGCGTAAGACAACGGACAATGTGTCCCGTTCCAATCTCAACACTTACATCTGTACGAATTAAATAATTCATCTCACCTTAAATAACGGTTCAAGTGGTTTACACTGCAATTGTTTTTCTAAATCACCATTGTTAATGGATTGGCTGATGATTCCAAATACTTCATCATATGTTTTTAAAAGGTGAGTAATGTCTTCATCTTTATGTGAATAACTCAAATTATGAGTTCCTAAAGTTAAAACACCTCTGAGAAAAATCTCTTGAAAAAATAAGGTCTTAATTTGCCAGACACTGTATTGGCTTTTGTCTTTAAAATTTAAAAACGACCAAGCGGGATTTCCGCTAATCGACAAATAAGAGCCTATATCGTACTTAGTGATTAAAACTTCAACACCTTTTATAATCTTATTCCCTTGGGTTTTAAAATGTTCGATAACAGGTTCTTTTTGCATCTTCTCCATTGTTGCGAGAGCCGCTGCCAAAGATAATGTTTCGCCACCAAATGTGAATGAAAAGAAAATTTCTTCCATTAACTTCATGATTTCACGTTTACCTGCAACTGCAGAAACAGGAAAGCCATTAGCTATTCCTTTACCAAATGTTGCAAGATCAGGTGTCACGCCAAAAAATTCTTGAGCACCACCTTTTGCGAATCTAAAACCTGTGATGGTTTCATCAAACACAAGTACTGCACCATTTTCAGCAGCTAAATCTTTTACACCTTGAAGAAATCCTACTTTGGGCTCAGTCACATTCATGGGCTCTAAAATAACTGCAGCTATTTGATTTGGAAATTCTTGAAAAATCTTTTCTAAAGAACTTAGATCATTATATGTAAATGTATGGCTTAAATCACGGGTTGCCTTTGGAACTCCCCGATTACGCGCAGTTGCCCCAATATACCAATCTTGCCAACCATGATACCCACACATCGCCACATGATCACGATTTGTATAAGCGCGAGCTAACCTAATTGCTCCAGATGTTGCGTCAGAACCGTTTTTCCCGAAGCGCACCATTTCAGCACAGGGAACCATCTCTTTGATTTTTTCAGCCACCTGCATTTCAAGTGGGTGCGGGAGAGTGAAAATCACACCGTCTTCTAGTTGATTGCGAACGGCATTATTCACATCTGAATCACCATAACCTAAATTCACAGCACAAAGACCATTAACAAAATCAACGTATTTATTTCCATCAACATCCCAAACATGACAGCCCTTACCTTTTTGTATGAAATAGGGGGAAACACCTAATGGGTACTGAGTTTTACTTTTACTAAAAGTTTGACTGCCAAGTGGTATGGTCTGTGTGGCTCTTGTAAGTAAACTTAGCGATTTTTCATAACGCTTTTGATAGATGTCTTTTTTTAATGACACTTCAAAGCCCTCATTTCTTTTTGTATTTTTGTTAAGATTTGAAACTTGAGGATTTTTTTCTAAGAAATTTATTATATCATCCATTCCAAATTTTTGATTCTCAGGATACAAACTTGAATAAACTTTTTCTACTAATTCAAAATCAGCTGCATTATCGACAGTCCAGCGCATATGTGAATGATCTTTTTTATTTTTATAATGTGAAATTTTAAACCGTGAAGGTTGTGAATGAATAAATGGAGTTACATGCTCTCGCTGTGAAGTTAATTTAGCTTCATTCCATGCTTGCTTGAGAACATCAAACTCAAAGATTTCAACATCTAGGCCATCGGGAAAAGTAGGCTCAATTGCATTACTTGTGTATTGGGCTTTTTCTTTTAAATGAAAGGCAATCACTTCATCAATGATCACAGGGTCAATAAGTGGGCAATCACCAGTTAACCTTACTATGTGCTCGGGTTTATTTAAAAGGGCTGCTTGATAAAACCGATCTAATACATCATCAAGGCTGCCGCGAAAGCACTGAATATCGTGTTCACGACACATTTTTTCAATAGCGTCATCAGTAGCATCAACACTTGTTGCCACGATTAGCTGAGAAATCATTTTTGATTGTTTCACACGCTGAATTTCATGAAGAAGCATAGGTTTATCTAAAAGATTTTTTAAAACTTTACCTGGCAATCTTGATGAGGTGAAGCGCGCCTGAAGTACGGCTAAGATCATAACTTACCCCACAGACCTGGGTTTAATATTCTTACATCTTCAAATTTTGAGGCAGAGGTAAGTTTTTTAATTTTTGATGAGTAATTTTGAACTTTACCAACTGCGCTTAAGATTTCTTTAAATTCTGTAGTGTTGTTGACACCAACAATGACGCGATCGATTTCTTCTTGCATAAGAACAAATCCTAAAGCTGCCTCTAAAACAGTAAGACCTTCAACCTTTACACTGAGATTGAGTTTTTTAAGATGCTCACAAACTATTTCTAAATGAGACGGCAATTGATCAAAATCCATAAGCAATAGGCCTTGTAAGAATGCTGAGCGCCCATGAATTTCAATACCTGCTTGCTTAAGTTTTTTAAGATGCCCACTTTCAATAAGTCTTTGATCTAAAATATTAATAGGGACTTGAACAATATCAACTCCACCCATATCTAAGAGCCAATCGATTTGTTTTTCATCATAAACGCTAACACCGATTTTTTTTACTAATCCCTGTGATTTGAACTCTTGCATTTTTTTAAAGAGACGCGTGCCGCCAGAAGCAATGAGATCGTCAGGCTGATGAATAAGTAAGGCATAAACAAAGTCTTGCTTAAGATGTTTAAGAGACGTATGAAAAACCTCTTCTAAACGAGAAATTTCTTTTTCTCCAACGGGTCTTTTTCCAAAGGTGTCCGTTTTTGTTACGATCTGCCACGGAAAATTCAAAGGCAATGCTTCGCCTAAAACTTCTTCACTGCTACCGTATAGTGCTGCTGTATCAAGGCATTGAATATTGTTTTCACGTGCTAAATTTAAGATTTTTTTCACTTCATCAATGGGAGTTTTCCCATGTCTATTGGCAATTCCATAATTCATTCCAAATTGAACAGTGCCTAAGCCTAATTTCATTTTAAAATCTCTTTTAGCTCAGAAATAACACGGTTCTGATCAGGCTCCGTAAGACGTGAATACATAGGAAGACTTATCGCTTCACCATAATACTTCTCAGCCTCCGGAAACTGACCTTTTTTAAACCCCAGTTTTTCATAATAGGGTTGAAGGTGCACAGGAATGTAGTGAAGGTTCACCAAAACACCACGCTCATGAAGGGATTCAAAAACTTGCCGCTGAGATTTTTTAATTTCATTTAATTTTAAACGCACAACATAGAGATGAAGTGCTGAATAAGCAGCGTTTGTTTGTATTGGCAAAGTTAAGGGAAGGGATTTTAACTCTGCATTATATTTTTGAGCAATTTTATGTCTTTTCTCTATAAATGAATCTAAGCGAGAAAACTGACTTAAACCTAAAACGGCTTGAATATCGGTCATTCTATAATTAAAACCCAAATCAATTTGTTGATAATACCAAGGGCCTTCGGTAGGTTTTGTCATTAATCGCTGATCGCGCGTAATACCGTGGGTACGAAGGCGAAATAATTTTTCATAGATATTTTTATCATTAGTAAGAACCATTCCACCTTCACCAGTGGTAATGATTTTTACAGGATGAAAACTAAACACCGTGATATCAGAAAATTCACAGGACCCAACTTTTTTTGACTTGTAACTTCCACCTACTGCGTGGGAAGCGTCTTCGATAATTTTAAAGCCATATTTTAAAGAGAGCGCTTTAATTGATTCCATATCACAAGACTCACCCGAGTGATGAACTGGAATTACAACTTTGGGCAATCGCCCCTTTTTTTCTGCTTCTTTTAATTTTTCAGACAAACGATCAACACTCATGTTGTAAGTTTGCGGATCGATATCCACAAAATCTATATTTGCCCCGACATACAAAGCGCAATTACTTGAAGCGACAAATGTGTTTGGAGATGTCCAGACAAGATCACCAGGCTTCACATCTAATGCTAAACATGCCAAATGAAGTGCCGCCGTAGCATTACTTACGACCACTGCATGCCGAGCACCGCAGTACAATGACAACGCACTTTCAAATTGTTCAATAACAGGACCTTGCGTGAGAAAATCTGAACGCAAGACATCAACAACCGATTTTATATCTTCTTCAGAAATATCTTGTCGACCGTATGGGATTTTGTTCATTCGACATCCGCGTTGATGTCCCTAAGTTGCTCAACGGTAAGAAAGTGTGGGTTTTTCCCTGAATCATATACAAACCCATCTTCAACTGGCTTTCCCTTTTCTTTTAGTGCATTGGTTTCATAATTTACTTCATGCACGAAATTGATTGTGGGCTTAATGACAAAGTGATCATTAAATTCGAGAGTTAAATGAGAATCATCAGCCGGACACATTACTTCGTGAAGTTTTTCACCAGGTCTAATACCAACATTTTTAGTGGGAAGCCCCGGCGCAACTGCAGCGGCTAAATCTGTAATTTTAATAGATGGAATTTTAGGTACAAAAATTTCTCCACCTTGCATGCGTGAAAAGTTCTTTAAAACAAAATCAACACCTTGTTTTAAAGTAATCCAAAATCGTGTCATGCGCACATCTGTGATAGGAAGCTCTTTTGCACCCGACTCAAGTTGCTTAGTAAAAAAGGGCAATACAGAACCCCGTGAGCCAACAACGTTTCCGTAACGAACCACGGCAAAACGAGTTTTATGTCCACCGGTGATATTATTAGCTGCGACAAATAATTTATCTGAAACTAACTTTGTAGCTCCGTATAGATTAATTGGATTTGCGGCTTTATCAGTTGAGAGAGCAATTACTTTTTCTACTTCATTGGCAATTGCCGCATTAATCACATTTTCAGCACCATGTACGTTGGTCTTAATACATTCAGTGGGGTTATACTCAGCGGCAGGGACTTGTTTTAATGCGGCTGCGTGAATAACATAATCCACACCGCGCATTGCCTGTGTTAAACGCGCAAGATCTCTCACATCGCCCAAGAAATAGCGCAGGCGCTCATCGCTCATATCTTGTTGCATTTCATATTGCTTGAGTTCATCGCGTGAATACACGATTATTTTTTTGCAATTATATTCACTCAAAAGAGTTTTAATATATTTCTTACCAAAAGAACCCGTTCCACCTGTGATTAATATCGATTTACCATTAAACATAATTCCTCACTTCACATTCTTATTATTTTTGAGTTCGTGCTGTTCTTTTTTTAATTCTGATTCCATATGATGAACTTTTTTACGACTTTGACGATAAACTTCTCTGACAGTTTCATAACCCGTTGGAGGCAAAAATTGCCTCAAAAGTTCAGCACCCAAAATTCGATACTGACCACCGATTTTGGCCGCTCGAATTACACCACTTTTGATCAAACGGCGCATGGTTGACTGAGAAATTTGCAGAAGTTTTTCAGCTTCTTCTCTCGTGTATATCTGATTATCTTTAATTTCAAGCATATGTAAAAACCTATCAATTCTTGTCAAAATAAGTCAATTTTAATCAACAATGCTACCTCTTCCCGCAATAGGCGATGATGTCTCTACCCACCTTTGCTTGTGCGCAGCCCTTTCTAAAATTAATTAAATTTTCAATATTGATACTACCAAGTAAATTTTCAAACATAACTCTTGCAAGGTGACATTTTTTGCCTTTCAGAGGATTTTTTTTATAATTCGAATCTGGGTTATATAGAAAAACATCAACTGGAAAATCACAAAGCATTTCTATAATGCGAAATTCAGCCGCATCCAAAATTTTTAAAAAACTATCTACATTAAAATAATTTAAATGTTCGGGCACTGACACCCAAAATTCAGGATCAGCGAATTCCCTTTCAACAACATCCCTTTGTAGAATACTGTCATCATTTGGGACGACAATACGACATATGCCATCAACAGATAATATTTTTCTTATCTTTTGAAGCAGAGCAAAAGGGTCAACAACATGTTCAAGAACGTTATTGCAGATAATTAGATTGTATTCTCTTTTTTCCAATACTAACCGATCGATGGTGGCAAATAGATTCCCTGTCATAATATATTTCTCAAAACTTGGAAAAAATCTTTTGATTCCATCCAGCGTAAAGTCAGCACCCTGAACATTCCATCCACGTTCATGAAAAAAATTAAGACTAAATCCTTCACCGCAACCAAGATCCAAAATTTACCGACTTTTTCTTTAGAAAAATACTGACACTCAATTGCGTCTAATAATTTATGCTTTATTTCTATTTCACTATATGAAGCCTGATACTCTTCACTGGCACCATAGTATTTATCATTATAGTATTGTGCCAATTCATCATTTGTAGGTTTCGGACTAACTTCTAAAAATCCAAATTTGCTTCGTTTTAACATTTCGTTTCCGCTGGTAAATGAAAAAAGCACAATAATGTTAATATATCTGGCTCATAAACATTTGGATAACGTGTAAAATCAATGTGACAACCAGTAAGAGCATTATCCCAATGTGCTTGACGCTTTAGAATCATGCACAAAAGACGATTATCCATTTTTGCTACAAGACACGGCTCTATTTTCTTTACGTCCTTTGCTACAAAATGAGTGTCTGACGAAGAAAGGTTGAAACTAAAGTATTCTTCTTCCAAATCTATATAGATGTTCCACTTTAAGCTGCTCTGTAATTTAGTAGATTGTATATTCCAGAGATGCATGCGTGCTGGCTGTAATGATTTTCGGATGAAGCGTTTCAATTCATTCGAAGCTTCTGTATCTAAATCGAACTCATAGGAATACTTTAGAGATCTCAATACAGAACTGATATATTCTGTCATTGCGTGTTCATCAATTGGTACATAGGTACCATTGGTAATTTTTTCTGTCACAAGATCAAATGTTAGCCCTTCATTAAGAACCAATGTCTTTTGCTCGTGCAACTCAGAAGTTACAAATTGCGCAGCTTTATCCCAGGTAACATGGGCTAAAAATCGATTTCTATCCCATAATTTTCCACCCAATACATAATGCCCGGCAAATGGCATCATGTATTTAGGTTTCAATATTTTTGTAATATCGACCAGATGTTTTAAGTTCTGTTTAATAATTCGTTGTTTTTCAGTTAATTTTTCAACATCTGTAAGATTGCTATAGCAAATTGGATAATCGCCAGCTGCATTATACAACAATTGAGCAACGGTAAATGACCCATGCTTTTTTACCAACATCTTAGCAGCATTAACTGAAAGCATATTGTCATTGGAATTGAGTATAGAATACTTTTCGGTTTCAATAACAAGAGCACTATCAATTTAATTTCCAATAGTAGAACTATGAAAAACATGTTTCTCAAACGGCGCATAAATAGTTAGTTTATAAGGACTCAATTCAATACTCTGTCCATCTGGAAGTAAAATAATATTTTCAAACCCAAGTTTTTGGACCATGCGCTCTAAATAATTGGGTTTAGAATCTAATAAAATAATGGGAATATTTTCTGGAAGGAGAGAAAGCGTCTTACTTTCAAAATGATCTGGGTGGAGATGACTTAAATAAATTGCATCCACATTGTTTAAATCTATGGGCTTTGTTTTAAGTGGTGGATAATGACACCATGAGCCTTCGAATGCGCCATCAAAGAGCCAAGGATCTGACAAAATACGAAAACCAGACTCCTCAACTATACAACTGGCATTAGCAATAAACGTTAGTTTCATGGCTCTTTCTCTTTCAGTTTGGTTTACGAGCTATTATCATCATGTTTGATGATAACCCAGAAGCTGTCAAAAAATTTTGAAAACCATCTCTAACATCTCTACTCTCATCTAATAAAATGCGTTTAATGAAAGGATCAACTACAATAGATTCCTTCTTTTTATCCAATAGACGGGACGCAACAATATCGCAATCTAGTACGCCAGGGGTTTTAACCTCAACCACTTCAAAACCAACACGGCTTACGAGTAGACTTAAAGATTCAGGCAAAAAATAATTAAGATGCTCATAATCTACGCTGTCGGAAAAACGACCTAACATTTGAGTTTCAAAACCATTTATATTTGGACAGGTAAGAACAATAAATCCATTTGGCTTTAATATATTATAACAATTTTCTAAAAAAGCTTTCGGCTCAAATAAATGCTCAATAACTTCAAAGCTCACAACTACATCAGCTGCTGAATAAAATTTTATATCTTCAATTACCGACTCAATAACCTCTATCCCTTGTTCACGACATATTTGGGCGAGGTGCGGCGTAGGCTCAATTCCAATAATTTTCTTGAAAACATTTAATTCCTTCATCTTCTCGCAGAAAAATCCAAAACCAGATCCAACTTCAATAAGCAACTCTGAACCTACATTGTATCGCTTACTGATTTCTGAAACTAATTTTGCACGCGGTGCAAATATTTTTTCTTTCCTAGTTACAGCTGTCATTGGGAAAAAATATTTTGCCCAATATTCATAATTGGCAGAATTTGTATAGTGGGCTTTTAAAATTTCTGGAGTAGGACGAGGAGAAATATATTGGGTTTTACAATTGTCACATATCACAAAAGTCATCTCGTACTTTATATAGGCGAGAGTATATTTATCAAAAGCACAAGCGGGACAGGGCACCTTTACGAACTCAGCCTTTCTCTTTTGCAAAGCTTTTAGATCAATAGCGATAGCTGTTTCATGACCCAGCTCTAATGCTTTAGGGCTGATATCTTCATATAATAATGACATTATTTACACTCCAAATGCATAAAGTTTATTACCAGTTAATAGGTGAATTTTTCTCACTTTTTTTGATCCCAGAGATTTGCTTTTATCCAAGTTCCACTTTTATCTTTTGACCAAACTCGTTTATCTCTAAAGGTATCGGCAATGCGGTCAAAATCAGCCTCACTCATGCCTACATAATCTAGCCAATTATAGATATCGCTTGATTTCACATGATCATATTTACGAACCATCTCAACACCTTGTTCGCGGGTCATATAGCCTTTACGAATATCTTTAGAAGCATGATCAGAAGCGCGACCATAGCCGAACTTGATATACTTTAAATAATCATGCCCACCGTTTTCGTGAATATCATCTAGATTTGAAAACATACGATAAGTTCTTTCAAAAGACTGACGCGCTTTTTGAAATCCATATTTTTCTTCAACTAATTTTGAATGTTTGTTTTCATCCCATTTAATATAATTACCAACATACAAACCACGAATACCAACACGCTTGATCTCATCATCTGATGGGTAACGCGCCCACAGCAGATCTTTAGCTTCAAGCCCTTCAGTGCCCACAAAGTCAAACCAATCAAAACCGCGTTGACCATGTTCAAGACGTTCACGGGCACTCATTTCTGGAAAATCATCGGCACCAAACATGCCAGAGATATCCCAAGGTGTTTCACCCCAAATAATAATAGGAATATTTAATTTTGCCGCAGTCTGTACGGGGTAAGAATAAATTCCACAATGATTATGCCAATTCATATCACCAGTTTTTATAAAACCTGCGCGATTGAGTTTTTTAAGCATTTCCGTACTTGGTCTAAAAATCATATGATCTACGCCAAAAACGTGGCGCATGTTTAAAAGATTTTCTTCACCTTCGGGCAAAAATCGATTGCCATGATAAGTAACTAAAAGGGGATTAAGTTTATAAACATTCTTAATCAAATGAGTTTGCCAGTAACTGTCTTTTCCACCTGAAACAGGAATAATGCAGTCATAGTTATCTTGTTTTTTATTTCGGTAAGATTCTAAAAGCTCTCCAAATACTTTTTCTCTTTTACTCCAAAAATCAACTGGCAGCTTTTCAAACTCTTCGTACGAACGACAAGCAGAACAAACTCCGTCATCATCGAGTAAAAGGTTGACCGCAAGCTCTGGATACACACACCTTGAACAATAACGCATAAGTCCCCTCTTAGCTTAGACCCTCAGATCTAAAATTCAGACCCGCATCTACAAGAAATTTTTTAGCCTCTAAAATACTTTGCTCTTTATAACTAAAAATATTTGCTGCGGCCACAGCTGAAGCCCCACCATTTGTGATTCCTTCAGCTAAGTGCCCCCAATTGCCAACACCGCCACAAGCAATAACTGGAATATTCACAGCGTCTGAAACTTTCTTAATTAATTCGATATCATAACCCTGTGCTGTCCCATCACGATCCACTGAGTTTAGAAATATCTCGCCAGAACCCAATTCTTCACCTTTTTTCGCCCACTCAACAACATCAAGCTCTGTGGCGGTTTTTCCACCTCGCATGACGATATGCTTACCCTGTTCATTTAATTTTGCATCGATGGAAAGAATAATACATTGAGAACCAAATTCCTTAGCACTTTCAGAAATAAACTCAGGCCTATCAACAGCAATGGTGTTCACAGTAATTTTATCAGCACCAACGGAGAGACGCTGACCGATATCTTCTAATGTACGAATACCACCACCGAATGTGAGGGGCATAAAACATTTTTTTGAAACATCTTTGATAATATCTAAAATATTGGTGCGTCCATGAAGTGCAACGTCATCTCGACCAATACCCGCATATGCACCAGGAGTCATATCGATATAAACAAGCTCATCCACACCCCACTGATTGTAGCGATCAACAGCCACAATGGGGTTTCCCAGCAATTGATAGCGCTTAAAGCTTCGGCTTTGAACCAAAACTCCATTACGCAAAAACAAACAGGGAATCATACGATGTTTAAGCATTATTTTTTATTCCACTCTTATAATCTGAGAATTTAATACCTAATAAAACCACGTCGGTTTCTTTACCGTCGCAGATGGCTTGTCCGCGAAGTAAACCTTCACGTTGCCATCCGCACTTTTCAAATGCGCGAGCACTGCCTTCGTTTTCGCTGTAACACCCAGCTTTTAATTTATTAAGTGCTAATTTTTTAAATGCATACTCTGTGACAAGACCAATGGCCTCTGAGGCAAAACCTTTACCCCATGCACTTTTTTCGCCGATAACTAAACTCACATCTGCTGATTTATGGTGTGGGTTAATAGGCCCAAGCTTAATGTTTCCAATATGTTCATGTGTTTCATTCACGCAGATCGCAAAAAATGGTTCATCTTTTTTTGAAATCATTTTTTCAACATACGAGCGAACATCATTTAGACTTTGAGGAGAAAAACGCACTTCTAAAAACTTAGTGACCTCAGGGTCATTCATCCAGCGGTGATACCGCTCACCCACATCACTGAGTGCAACAGGTCGTAAGTAAAGTTTTTCACCTAAAAGTTTCATCTCATACCTTTTTAAAATTCAAATCGTAATTGCTTAAAAATGCTTTTGCTCGAATAGGATTATTATCTCCAAAATTAAAAAGACTCCCACACGCTAAAGCGCTCACACGTGTTTCAAGAAATGCTAGTTTCATATGCTCATAAGTTCCAGCACCACCACAGGCAATCACAGGAACCGAAGCACACTTCATTACCCGCGAGATAAGACCCAAATCATAACCAGTCATGGTGCCGTCTCGGTCAATGGAGTTAATAAAGATCTCCCCTGCTCCACGCTCTATCAAATCTTTGACATGATTCTCTAAACTGACATTTTCACGTTTGGTTCCACAATTTGAGTGAAGAACATATTCCCCATTTTCAAAACGCGCATCAATAGACGCAATTGCTGCTTGCGCACCAAACTTATCGGCGATTTGAGTAATGAGATTTTTATTTTCATAGTTTGATGAATTCACAATAACTTTATCAGCCCCGTTTTTAATGAGCTGTTCTGCATCTTCTAGCTTCACAATGCCCCCGCCAAAAGAAAGGGGCATAAAACAAACTTCTGAAACTTTTTCTATTAACGCAAGAAGCGTATTCACAGAGCGGTTTTTTCGATTGATATTTAAAAAAACCAATTCATCAGCATATTGAGAATTATAAACCCGAGAACTTGCCACGGGGTCACCCACATCCCGGTGGGTATCAAACTTTGCCGTTTTCACAAGTCGGTCATTCATTAAAAGCTGTACAGGGATGATTCGTTTTTTCAGCATTTGCCATCCCAATCACAGAAATTCTCTAAAAGCCTTAAACCATTGGCTTGGCTTTTTTCAGGATGAAATTGAAACCCCAGCACATTGTCTTTACCCACAATGGCTGAAATCTTATCTCCGTATTCAACTGTTGCTAAAAGATCTTGTGAATTTGCGCATTCATATTGATAAGAGTGCACGAAATAAAAATCCACACCACTTTTTACTTTATCAAAAATAGGATGCTTAGAATTTGTCAGTTCAATATTATTCCAACCTACATGAGGAATAGCTAATCCAAGAGACTCATCAAGCTTTAAGACTTTTCCCGGAACCAGTTTTAACCCCGGCATAATGCCACCTTCATCACCACTCTCAGAAAGGATTTGCATACCGAGGCAAATTCCTAAAACAGGGCGACCACTTTTTGCAAAAGTACTGATGGCCGTTTCTAATTCAAATTTTTCAACTTGTTTCATGGCTGTGGTGTACGAACCCACACCTGGGATAATCAAATGAGTTGCATCTTCGAGTTTTTGAGCACCGCGTGCGATTTCAAAATCAAAACCAAGACTATATATGGCGTTTGAGACTGATCTGAGATTTCCCATGTCGAGATCGACGATGGCGATCATTTAGACTCCCGATACCATTTATCAAAATCCCAAGTCTTAGGTGAGCTTTGGATATTGTTAAAATCAGGGCTAAACGGAGGAATCACTGTTTTACGAACAATGTCATTAAACTCTTCTTCACTTAAACCGAGATATTCTAAAAACAAAAGGAGAGAAGGTGGCTTTCTCCCTTCAAATTTATTCACTAACTCATCTGCTTCTTTTTTATCAATGCGCTGATTACGTAAATCAAGAGCTGTCATTTGTGTTACACGAGAGTACCCACGCTTTAAAAACTTAATGTAGTCTCGCACTCCTTGCATATAACATTCGATTTTTTCATACGGGTATTTCCCGGGAGGCATACCTTCAACGTCATCACCCTTCCAACCAAGCTCTGATTGAATTTCAGCAACGTTTTGTTTTACATCCCAGGGAATAAATGAACCCAAGCATACTGATCTGTATTTTAATTTTTTAAGATCATGGGTTTTTGGATAAGTGTAAGGAGCAAGATCTCGTTTATCTAATTTAAAATCATCTTTGATCATGCCCTCCATATCTTCAGCGGTGATTCCAAGATTTACGAAACGATTAAATCTTGTTTCATCTACTTCTTCAATTTCATCATCACGGTAATCATAATAAGCAGTGTATTCAGAAGAGGGCTCACCCCAAAGAACAAGTGGAGTGTTAT
The DNA here is from genome assembly GCA_034439615.1 of Oligoflexia bacterium. Lineage (NCBI taxonomy): Bacteria > Pseudomonadati > Bdellovibrionota > Oligoflexia > Oligoflexia bacterium. Next base: position 57,493 of record JAWXAT010000036.1, read on the forward strand.
ATTTAATTGCTACGTGCATGGGGTAAGAGAAAATTCCTGTGTGGCAATGCCAACAAAAATCACCTTTACGAATTAATGCCTCAAGCATCAAACGCTTAACGACTTTCCAGTTAGGCGTGAAGCTAATTACATCAACACCTAATTGTTTAAAAGTGCGCTCATTATTTTTTAAAAGAGTCTCACGCATAAAGCCGTGGTTGAACTGAACAACCAGAGGTTTAACTTTATATTCCCGAATTAAATAATTAAGTGTGAAGGTAGAATCTTTTCCACCTGAAAAAGGCACCACACAATCGTATTCATATTTACCTCGATACTCTTCGATGAGTCCGTCTAAGATTTTTTTTCGCGCGGGCCAATTAATTGTGGCGTCTTTAAAGTTTTTTTGGCGACAGATATTGCAAACCATCTTCTCGTCAAACTCGATGGTTTCATATGTTTCAGGAAGTCCACATTTGATGCATTTCTTAAGCATGAAGTACTCACCTTCGTAGGATCTTGTTTAATCTTGACTTAATGACTAAAACCTATCAAGTCTTGTCAAAATATGTCAAATGCATTCATCTCTAGGAGAAGATGCCAGGCTTTAGTATTGAAACCGTCAATATTTAAGAACTATGATATGAGCTTTAAAGGACTAAAATGCAAGATCTTGCCACTGAAGAAAAAGTAAAAAAATTCTATGAATCCCAAGGCTGGGCTGCAGACCAAACAGGCTCAACCACAGACGCCAAACTGTGGGAAGACCTAAGACCCATGGCGCAAAAATATGTTGCAGCCTGTCGCCGAAAACTTCTCAAATATCTTCCGAAAAATGGAGATCTATTCTTAGACTGCGCTTCAGGGCCTATTCAGTACCCAGAATATCTTGAATACTCCCAAGGCTTTAAAAAACGAATCTGCGTTGATATTTCTCAACGCGCATTAGATGTAGCACAAAAAAAGTTAGGCTCTCGAGGCGAAACCGTTTGTGCCAGTCTCTTGAATTTGCCATTTCCGGATAATCATTTTGACGCGGCTGTCAGTTTACATACGATTTATCATATCGACCAAACTCAACAAGAAACTGCGGTTCGCGAACTTCTACGCGTAGCAAAACCTGGTACACCAATTGTGATTGTGTATTCTAATCCAAATCGGCTGTTGGCTCGCATGAAACGCTTCGTTAAGCCTGAACCAACACCTACCGAAGATAGCGAGCGCATTTATTTTTATGCTCACCCGTTAAAATGGTGGAAGCAGTTTGAAGATAAAGCTGATGTAAAAACGGTTGCTTGGCGAAGCCTTACGGCCAAAGATGCCAAACGTTTGATTCCCGGAAATAAAAGTGGCGAAGTTATGTTGAATGCACTTTTAAAAATCGAAACTTATCTTCCAAAATTCATGGCAGGGCTTAGCGCTTACCCTCTAATTATTCTCACCAAAAAATAATTCTCAAATCCAACTATTCGAATCAATGGCCGAATTTCGGATGCACCGACTTCAGCAGCATTTAAACGCCAGATTAGAGTTGTCTGACTTTGCAGTTCATTGTTAGAACTTAACAAGGAGAAGAAAATGTCAGCCGAACTTGCACTCATTGTCCGAACTGAAATCGAATCAGCTATTGCTCCACTCAGAGCTGAGCTCAAATCCGAAATCCAATCGGCTATTGCCCCACTCAGAACTGAGCTCAAATCCGAAATTGGTTCTCTCAGAGGTGAATTCAAAGCTGAACTAAAATCCGAAATTGGTTCTGTAAGAACTGAGCTAAGCGTTGTAAAGAGTGATATCAGTGAATTGAAATCCGGACTCAACTTAGTCAAATCTGATCTCAGTGTAGTAAAGAGTGATATCAGTGAATTGAAATCCGGACTCAACTTAGTCAAATCTGATCTCAGTGTAGTGAAGAGTGATATCAGTGTAGTGAAGAGTGATATCAGTGAATTGAAATCCGGGCTCAACTTAGTCAAATCTGATCTCAGTGTAGTAAAGAGTGATATCAGTGAATTAAAATCCGGGCTCAACTTAGTCAAATCTGATCTCAGCGTTGTGAAGAGTGATATCAGTGAATTAAAATCCGGCCTTGCTTATGTACGTGCTGACATCATCGAAATGAGCACCAAAATCGATACAGCTCTTGATCTAAGTAACCGCGTTATAATTCATGAGCGGGTACAAGATGACGCCCTTACACGATTAGCCAGAGTTGAACTTGATCTTCGAGTTCTAAAATTAGCCTTGATGAATAAACCACATTAAAATCAAAAAATTTGCAGTGGGCATTGAACATTGGCGAGTACTATATTGTCTTCTTTAAACCATTGCTTTTGACACTTACTTAGCTTTTCAAGATTTTTCTTAAGCTCTAGATTTTCTACAGATAATAAAACAGCAAAACTTCCTACAAATTTACTTTTTGCCAAAGGTACAGCGGGCTTTCTGAAAAACCCGTAGAGCTGACGATTATTCAATGGAATACTCTCGTCAAAGTAAACCACAGAGTATCCTTGCTGAGCACTTGGTGCTAATCGACGCACTGTTTCTAGTGCTTTAAAATCTGGATCCGTACTTTTAGTAAAAAGAAATGCGCCTAAAATTATAACGTTTCCAAGCAATAATGCTTGATGAAGCGCTAAGCCGAAATTGGGTTTTACGCGCAATGTGAATGTGAGTAAACCCAAGACCATCCACAAATACACAGGAGCTATAAACCGTGCAATGATGGTGAGTGACAAACAAAGTGAAATTAATGAAACCACAAATACAGCACTAGAAAATATTTGAGCATCACGATTTTCTTGAGATTTCAAATTTTTAATAAAACTAATACAGGCAAATAAAAGAAGAAAAGCCCCGATAAGTTCAGCGCCCAACTCTAGATTTGCTCCAAATATAGTTTTAGTCACCGTTTCAGGAATAAACATATGAGTGAAAGCCTTACTGACACTTGCACTTAAACTGCTGGTCGGGTTTTCATCTACAAGATGCTGGCCAATGCCTCTGGTTTCAAAAGGAAAATAAGATCTAAAAACCGCCATCACTCCAAGACTCACACCTAGTGAAACTAGCCCCTTTTTAAAAACTGCTTTTTGAGATCCGAACATTCCATAGATCATCAAAGAGATTTCAAAAACAAAGATATGGGCCCGAAAGAAAGGCGCAAGCATTGCCATAAACAAATAGAAAAATGATTTTGGCCTGACAAATACAAAATATAAAAACCAACTGACTAAAAACATCGATGGCCCTTCATTGATGGGCCAAAGTTTAAACATGGTCACTGTAAAAGAGAGAAAATACACCGAGAGAACTTGAAAAGTCAGGCACCCATCTAACCCAAAATACCTGAGTAATTTAAAAAGTGGGAACACCGTTGTCAGATGTAAAACCAGGTAAAACAGAGAAATCAGAATAAAGACTTTCTCCATTGGTAAATTGGCTATGGGCAACATCAAAAGAGCTGCACCACTTGTGGCAGTCCCTGGTATGGAGCTGGGTAAGTCGATCAAAACTCTGAGCTCACCCACAGTGCGCAAAGAATCAGCGACGGACAAATAATAAAACTGATCGTTTTGTTTATGAAAATAATCGCCACGATAAATATAAGCACCCCAAGCGATGACGCTAAACAGTGTCGCCCAAATAAAAAGGCGCTTAAGGATTTGCGTGTCGGTTGATGGCGTTATTTTTGGCGGGTTGAGATCTTTGTTGTTGGTCATAGAAGTCCACTATATATTTATACAACTCATGATTGTACATGTTTTTTGGAAGATCGGGAGCATTGCTATAGATTGTGCCCACGGGAATATGTTTGCCCGTTCGAGTAACAATACTTTGAAAAAGTTCAAAGAACTTAAATTTCTGACCATTAATTTCAAGAACTGCATCACCCGCTACTTTATCAAAAAAGTTAATGCGATAAAAAAGTTTCAACGGGTCAGCATCATAGCTTTCAACTAAAAACAAAGCTTGCCCGTTGATCTTAGCATTTTTTAAAATCTCTTGGGCCTTGAGGCAATGTTCTTTTGCTTGAAAAAACACATGAGCGTCGTAAGTCATGTGAGGTTCAACACGCAAAACCTCCACGCCTGCAGTTTCTAAAAATCTACCTTGGTCAAATTGGCGGTACAAAATCCATGGCTTTTCTTTATTGGTATTCATCTGCGAAAGCCCATTGAGCATTATAAATACATCATCTTCATCAAGTTCTTTAAGAACATGACCTAAAATTCTATCGATATACTCTAAGCAAAAAACAAGACGCTCATTGTTTTTATAATCTTCCCCATGCCAATGATGATGTTGCACATGAGCAATACTGTTTAAAAATAGAATTGTGAATTGTGGATTATAACGCCTTCTGTACTCTAAAAATACCAAAGTCAAAATATAATCGGTAAATGAAATAGCGACGAAATGCTCACCTTTATATTTAATAAGGTTCTTAATGGCCTTAGGCAATTCAGTTAAAAAAGCCAACGTCACTTTTGATGAGAAAAATACACTTAAGAATTTAAAAAGTTTTGAAGTCGATTTAGTTTTTGAAATATCAAGATAGTTTTTCGCTAAATACCGTGGAAAATCTAAAAGTTTATTAAGCTCCGAAGGATACCCGGGTTCAGAAAAAGTCCAGGGGTCTGGTAAAAAAAACTGACAATGAGCTGCGTTATTGCGACTGGCATTCATGGCGCCCCAAACACCACTGGTCACCCCTTTTTGAGATAAAACCTCCCAAATCTGCGGAGCTCCTAAATGAGGTACATCACCTAGATGTTTAATCTGATGTTCACTAGAAGGTGTGCCCGTGTGTACTGAAACCCACTGTACCCAAGGCTCTAAGAAATTACTGTCGTAAGTATCAGAAGTTCGCGTTGTGGATTGGGGATAAGTTAAAACTTTTTGGATGTTTTTTAACGAAAGGGCCTTTGATGCTTCTGTGAGAAGATCTTTATTGTACTCATTGAGTTCAAATAACAAAATTCTCTTTTGTTTTTTCATGACCTCTCAACCTCGGGTGGTCTAAAGATCAAATCACGCTGAATCACAAAATTGAATAAGAAAAGTGTGGAATCCACCGCCACTCGAGAAAAATAAACATTAAAATGCCACTGCTCAACAAACAAGATCATGAGCGCGTATGAAATTCCAAGAAGACTTAGCCAAAGTGTTGCGTACTGCACCAATACTTTGCCCATTTTTTTATCTGATTTAAAAACAAAAATCTTAGATCCCGTGACATTGACAACGGCTCCACCTAAACGTCCGAAAAGAACGCTGTTAAAGACCTGACCTGAAAAATAATAGACGATAGAAAAAATAATCAGGTCAGTCATGTAAGTCACTAAAGAGAGCGAGATGAATCGAAGAAAAATAAAATAAATACGAAACGAATCTAAAAACGGATTAAAATGTGAACTTTGATTGTTATTCTCGTAAACAGTGGCAATGGCCACTTCATTTAACGAGTAACCACTTCGAACAGCCGTGATGAGCATATCGAGTTCAAATTCATAGCGCGTGCTTTTTATTGGTAAAAGAGTGCTCAAAAAAGCCGTGGGGATGCCTCTTAAACCTGTTTGTGTATCAACCAATTTTTTACCTATAAGCAAACGAAAGATGTTTCTTGTCATCAAATTGCCAAAGCGACTGCGCAGAGGTACTTCACCTTGAAATGCACGAGAACCCAAAATCAATGAATTTGCACTTTGCAAAAGCTCTTGGGCTACTTTGAGCACATCCCCAGGACGGTGCTGCCCATCGGCATCCACAGTGACAACACCTTTGACGTTTGGTTGATTTACCAAAATATGGTTAAAAGCCGTCTTAAGCGCTGCTCCTTTACCAAGGTTCACTGCATGGTGAAGCAGGGTCACTTCATTTTTTTGAGAAAGCTTGTCTAAAACGGCGGTTTTTTCAGGGCGTGAACCATCATTCACAACTACGATGGAGGAAAACCCTAAACTAATAAGCTCCTCTACCAATAAAACCAATGAAGGATCTGGTTGATAGGCAGGAATGATCAATGGCGGTAAGATAGGGTTTTGCAAAACAGGCATAGGTTATGCTTAAATCATCCCCTCATGGAGAAGCAATGAAAAACAAAGAAGCAAGCCTTCAATGGATCCTAGGTGCCAGCTGCCTTGCAGCTCTTTTCATCTATGTGTTTTTTTTCCTGTTTTTACCCCAAAGTTGGACTCTCAATAACGACTATGGCGTTATAAAATTCTACACCCGCCCCGATGTAAAAAGTCTTTGGGACGAGATCCAGCATATCGTCTCAAATGGAATGAACGAAGGGCGCTTTATGGTGCTCTGGTGGTCATCAGTGGTTTTGCGCTATCTTTATCTTCCAATTAAGCCAGCACTTTTTAATTTAATAAATTTAGGCCTAGGAATAATCGCATTAACTGCATTCACAGATTTTTTAAAAAATCTAAAATTATCACGCATTCAAATTCTTTTAGCTCTGACCATGCTTCTTACAGCATTCACCATGAAAGACTGGATCGCCTATACAGCTTGTGCTGAGCCTTTGGCCATAACCTTTTTATGCATAGCCTTAGCTCTCTATCGTCGAGAAAAAAAATGGCCAGCACTTTTATTTTTCACATGCTCTTTTCTCTCTAAAGAAAGTTTTTTTGCTGCGGCTCCGACATTTTTATTTTTAGAATATTTAGATTATAAACGTAAAAAAACTTTCAACTGGCCCATCTTGATTGCTTTTACTTTAATTCCATTGGCGTTTGTGGGTTACGTGAAATCTCTTCCCCAGGTTTATACTGCAGGAAAATTTGCTCAATTCACCTTCAAAGGAATCCTTAAAGCACTTATTTTACCGCCACTGAAATGCTACGGCCCTTTTTTACTTTTAGTGGGTCATGATGTTTATCAACGAAAACAATGGATTTCAAAAGAATCCTTTGCACCAGTAGGTTTGGGTTCAATTATCGTTTTAGTATTTAGTATTTTCTTAAGTGGTTGGGGTGAATATGATTCTTGGTCTTATCTTCATATGTTTATACCTTTTGGTTGGGCCTTAATTCTTGCAGGCCTTTGGCAACCCGCTACAAATCCTCAAGAAAAAATACAAATCGGACTCACTTTAGCCTCATGTCTTTTTGGACTATTAATCACCATCAACGGGTCATTTAATCTTTGGACTTTCTTTGCCAATGCTAAAACAACAGCAGAAATTGCTTGTAGCGATTACAAACAAACCCCTGATTTAAAAATTTTCACCAATTGCCAAGAAGGGGCCGTACAATTAGCCAACTACTTAGCGTTGAGTGGTCAGTGTACAAATTTACCTGAAATAAAATGGATGCCTACGGGCTCGCTACCAGCAAATACTCAAGCCCCCTATGAGATGCTCCTAGCTAGCCGTTGGTGCACCCCTTATGATACAAGCATGACGGCTCCAAGCCGAATAGAGCTACGACACTGGACTATTTTAAAAAACCTGAACAAGTAAACGGATTGTTGATGAATTTAAAACCCAATAAAGCTGTATTTCTTGACCGTGATGGGGTGATCAACGAAGGTGTCATTCGAGGTGGTAAACCCTATCCACCACAAACGGTGGCGGAGTTTAAACTTTTACCCGGCGTGAGCGAAGCCGTGATGGCGCTAAAAAAAGCTGGATATAAAATCATCGTCACCACCAATCAGCCCGATGTCAGTCAAGGAAAACAAAAAATGGAAGTCATTGAAGCCATGCATGGTCTTTTAAAAAAATGGCTCCCTCTTGATGCCATCAAAGTTTGTTTTCATGTTGATTCAGATAATTGCGAATGCCGAAAACCAAAAGCAGGAATGATTTTTGAAGCATCAAAAGAGTTTAATATCGATCTTAAAAAGTCATTTATGATCGGCGATCGTTGGCGAGATGTTGAAGCTGGTCAAACCGCTGGGTGTACATGTTTTTTTCTTGAATATGATTATAAAGAAAAAAAGCCCGCACAGCCGTATATCAAAGTTCAATCTCTATTAGAAGCCGGCCAAAAAATAATTTCCGGAACATTTTAATGCAAAAAGAAATGAATCTTATCGTCAATAATAAAGTCGCAGCGCGCGTTTCCTTTCAAGGAAAGAATGCGCCCGACAGGCTTATTGATTACGATATGAACGAAGCTCTTAAAAATGCTGAAAAATTTTATTCAGAGTTTTATGCTCAAAGTAAAAATCCACTGGCAAAAACAAGAGAGATTCAATTTGAGCAATTAATTAAAATTCTCAACCCTTATTTAGGTCAGTTATCTACAAAAACAACACTTGATGTAGGTTGTGGAAATGGAAGCTTTGTTGATTTTTTAGAAAAAAATCTAAGTAATGATTTTAAATCCTTCGGCGTTGAGCCCGCACTAAAAGAAGAAACTGCTAAGCTTAAAAAAATCTCACTTCATGAAATTTCAAATAATAATAAAATTCCACAAAATTATTCTTTGGTTTCACTTTTAGATGTGTTTGAGCATTTTTCAAACCCTGAAGAGGGTTTAACCCATCTGACAAAACTCATCGAAAACCAAGGACTTTTACTTTTAAAAGTGCCCAATAAAAATTCAACTTTTTATCGTTTGGGGAAAGCCTTAAGAGGTTTTCTACCGCCATTAAGCAATCTGATTTTATCTCGCCTTTTTCAAATCAATTACCCACCACCCCATTTTTTCTATTACGATTTAGAATCACTTGAAAGGGCTTTAGAACCCAGGTTTATGATCTTACACAAAAGTTTTATGTCTGAATGCCCAGTAAGAGGGCTCTGGACGCGCTTTTGGGGAATCCCGACATTATTACGCCCATTGGCAATTTGCCTTGGATTGATATATCGCCTTTTCTCATTGCGCAATTTCAATGATGCCATCGTAATTTTGGCTCAAAAACGTGGACTTCTCACCCCGAACCATAATAAAAATAATGGATTCGAAAAACACAAGGGAGATTCTATGACTCAGCAAAAACTCAAAATTCATGTGTACGCCGATGGTGCCAATAAAGAAGAAATGATCAAGCGTAACAAAGAAGGCTTTGTCAAAGGATTTACTACTAACCCAACATTGATGGCAAAAGTCGGAATCAAAGACTATGAAGCCTTTGCTCGTGATGTTTTAAAAGATATTAAAGATCTCCCAATTTCCTTTGAAGTTTTCTCAGATGATTTTAATGAAATGAAAAAACAAGCTCTAAAAATCAATTCATGGGGTTCAAACGTTAACGTTAAGATCCCAATCACCAATACAAAAAAACAACCTTCACTAGCACTGATTAAAGATCTCTTAGCTGAAGGAATTAAACTTAATGTCACAGCGATCTTTACTCGCGAACAACTAATCGGCCTAAAAGAAGTTATGAAGCCTCAAGATGATGTTATCGTCTCTGTATTTGCTGGACGTATTGCTGACGCAGGAGTTGATCCAATTCCTGTGATGCAAGAAACTGTAAAAATGTTTGCCCCCTTGAAAGGTGCAAAAGTTTTATGGGCCTCACCTCGTGAAGTGCTCAACGCCTATCAAGCTGAAGAGTGCGGATGTCACATCATCACCATGACTGATGATCTGATTAAAAAACTTTCTCTTCGCGGAAAAGATCTCACCGAGTATTCTCTAGACACAGTAAAAATGTTCTACGACGATGCAACAAAGGCCGGCTTTAGTCTTTAATTTACCTTAACAAACAGGATTCCCCATGGCCAAACCAACTTGGCGACACCTTGTACTTATCTTGGCTAGTGGTGTTTTACTTCAAATCATCTTCAGTCAGCCCTTTTTTGGGCTCATGGATGATGCAAGTAATCTCTCTCAACTTTTACCCAAAATTCAAAAGCAAGGTCTTCTAGCTGCCACCCTTGATTATTTAAAACTCGATCTTCAGTGGGGAATGTTCAGGCTAACGTATCCGTCTATGGTTTATTTTCTGTACGGTCTTGGGGCGAGTTTTGGGCCCACTGTATTTTTTCTTTTAAACGCCGTTTTTGTCATGGGCATTTTGTATCTCAACGCACATGTGTTCTCACTGATTCTTAAAATCGACAAATGGCTTCTACTGCTTTTTATGGCAGCCTTCCCCTACACTTTTGATTTATTTCAGCACCCCAGTCTTCAAGAAAAAATGGTCATGCTCTGGGGAGCAAGTCTTCTGTGGGCATGTCATAAAAAAAACCTCACAGGAATTATTGTTTTTGCTGCTTTAGGCTTTTTTAGTAAAGCCTCATTTTGCATTTATATTCCCATGGGGTTTTTAACACTCTTAAGTGCGAGTCAATTTAAAATCAAAAAGGACAAACTGTTATTAGGTGTTTATATTTTGGCAAGTTGCTCAGGAGTTCTGTTCTTGGCTTGGGTGGCTTCAAAAGGATCTTACACGGCTCGGTATTCACCGCAAAATATTCTCCATAACTTAAAAAGCCTCCATGGTATTTTCTTTTTGGCCATACTCTCGTTAAGTTTTTTTATTTTAATTCGATTCAAAAAAATCAGCCAGTGGATTCCATGGACCGGCGTATTAAGTTTCATTGTGGTTTTTTTGCCATGGCATATCGGCGCCTACTTGCAATCTGTCATTGCACCAACACTTGCTGCACTTTCTCTACAAGTGGCCATACTTGTGTTCCCCAAGAAAAAATACTGGGCAAGTGCATTAGGAGTTTTAGCTATCACTGTAACCAGCTACCGCTCTTATGGAATGTTCACTCGCCTTCGCGATATCAAGAACATCGTGACACTTGCTCCCACCCTTGAACAGCAAGGTGTGAAGCTCATTTGGGTACCCTGCTGGGAAGGGCGTGGTGCTATGGAATATTATTTAAAAGATTTAGCAAAAACAAAATTAGAAGTGCGTTTTTTAAATGAAAATACATTACCCACTGCTGGGCCTGTTTTTTTTGATGGATCTATGTGTGTTTTGCCGCAAGCCGTTCGACTAGACGCCCAATGCAAAAAAACCTCTCTTTATAAGAGTAAACTAAGAAAGGGCTACGAACTTGCCAGCTTTGAATGTGAAAAAACTCTTTAAGAAGTTCTTTGTCAAAGAGATTTCCTTGGCTTTTGCAATTTGTCTTTTGCCCATGCTTCCTATTTTACGCTTGAAGTATTCTTACTATGTAGATTGGAACATCGTTAATTGGTTTATCGCGTATACAGGAGAATTTTTTAAACACCATTTAAGTTTTCCTGAAGTTTTTAATACGTATCAACAGGTGGGTGATACCACCTCGTTTTTTTACTCAACTTTTTTAAGCTGGATCGTGGCCATTCCAAGTGCGTTTGTCGGAACCAATATCGCTTACCGAGTCTTTGCTATTTTTTTAATGTTCCTTCAATTTTTCTTAGTCAAAAATGCTTTCTCTCTTATCAGCAAACAAAAATATATCGGTTGGGCAGTTAGCACAATGGTCACCTGGGCCATATTTCCTATGACAACTCTTTATAATCGATCAGCTGTTGTAGAATTTAGCTCAGCTGTGATTATGCATTGTACTTTAGCCTGTCTTTTAACCACGGCTTTTCATTCACAACGAAGACTAAGACTTCTTTCTCTCTATTGCGCTGGTTTTTTATTTGCCATAGCAGCAGGGTCTCACCCACTCGTGGGGCTATACGGAAGTGTTTTTATTCTTTTAATAGCTCCCGGGCTTTTAATGGTTTCAAAAAATCGAAAAGAAATGCTTAAACACGGTGTTTCAGTGGCCCTACTTATAGCCATGTCTTTGTCTTTTTTGATTTATACCAATCATAAATTTAACAAACATCTAGATGTCACCAGCACACTTCAAATCGGATTTTTTTCTGAAAATGTTGATAGGCTTTCTACTCGGTTTTTTCCCATTGCCCATGACCCACGAACTGCTGGCAGTAGCCACGAGCAAGTGATCGCAGACCATGTGACAGCGCCCTATCTTGATGCGCAAATAAATTTAGCTCTTTTTATAGGAGTAGTTTTTTTACTGATTTTAATCTTTAAACGAAAAAAGAGAATTAAATTTAACTCAAACCTAGGTTTTGGAATAAGTTCATTTGTTATCTTTTCTTTTTTTCTTTGGGCGTCTCTTTCATTTACCCCTTGGAGTTTTTTGCCCATGATTTTTCGCGTAGCCCAGTACGCTTGTCGTCTTGTGAATTACAGCAATATGGCATTATTGATGACACTTGCCGGGCTTTTAAGTTTTGCGGCTATCCAAGAAGAACTAAAATCAAAGAAATATAAAATCGCCGTAATTATTTGCTTGTGTTTTAGCGCTCTCAGTTTAGGAACAAAACTGCCTCGAGCAAATTTAAGTGCTGTATACAATATTTTCCCTGGCGCTTTTTTAAACGGACCAAAAGATACCATACTTGATATGAGTAAAGGTGGGCCCGTAGATATTTGGAACTATACCACCCCCTCACTCTACAAACACCATGTTCAAACGACTGCAGACAATGTGGTCTTAACACCCATCCCGGTGCTTACAGGATCTAACTTTGGTAAAACAGATAAAAAAACTTTTTCACTCGCAGAAGAAAGTTTCATTCAGACAAATGTTCATATTTTTCCATGGAACAAACTTTTTATTAATAATCAACTTGTCAAAGATGAAGATCTTTATAGCTTCAAAGAAATTAAACTTAGCGTGACCCGTTTTTTCGCCCTCAAACTTCCCAAGGGTGAATACGAAATCAAATACGAATTTATGCCGAATTCACTTTGGCAAATACTCAGAATACTTTCACAACTTACATTGGTAGTTTGGTTTTTAGGACTTGTTTTATTGGCTGGAAAAGAACTAAAAAAGAGAGCTGCTTAATTTAAAATTGAAAATAAATAAAAGCATCGGTTGAATCTGAAAACTGTCCAATCATGGATAAGATTAAAACCGATGATAACGTGAATCCCAGCACAGTCCCAGCAATTATTCTTGGTACATTATTTTGAGCATTTAATATTATTTCGGCAAAGTAATGCACAGGCTTTTCTAAGAAGAAATATTTTTAAAATCAAAATAGAGTGCGATTTGTTTGACGGTATCCATAAAAAACTCTGATTAATAAATGATTGAAGACCTGACCAGCGGATGGCTCTTTGTCCGATTAATAACAAGCCATGGTACAAACCCCAGATTAAAAATGTCCAATTAGCGCCGTGCCACACTCCAGAGATGGCCATGGCTGCAAGCAAGGTTAGGCTTGAATGAAAACGACTGCCGCGGTTTCCACCCATGGGGATGTAGATATAATCACGGATCCATTGGCTTAAGGTAATATGCCATCTGGTCCAAAATTCTGATGATGATTTTTCCAAGTAAGGTGAGAGAAAGTTCTCAGGCAGATGAATGCCTAAAATACGAGCTACTCCCCGCCCCATATCTGTGTATCCGCTAAAATCAGCCCATATTTGTGCAGCGTAGCCCAAAACAGCGATAATAAGATTTTGTCGACTAAAGGCACCTGGGTTTGCAAAAGCCTGATTCACTAAAGGGGCGCAGCGATCAGCGATCATGATTTTTTTAAAAAAGCCCATGCAGAAAAAAGAAAGTCCTATTGAGATATCGTCAAGACTTGGAGTTCGCAGTTTTCTTAATTGAGGTAAAAGTTCATGAACTCTGACAATGGGCCCCGCCACCAATTGTGCAAAAAAACTTTTAAACAGAGTATATTCTTTAAAAGGAATGAAACTAGCCGCACCTCTTGCAAAGTCGATAAGATACGCAATTCCTTGAAGAGTAAAAAAGCTGATCCCCACAGGCAGGGGTAATATTAATTTATTACCACCAAGAAAATCTGGATAAATTTTAATCACTTCACCAGAGAGCCGGGGGGCGTATTTCCAAAAAAACAAATGAAGGGCCATTACAGAAATGCCCATGCCAAGAAATGGTTTTTTATACTCTGGAAAATGATGTGCTAGCCAAGTAGATAGCCATGATACTGCAATGACAGATAGAAAAATAAGGGTGTCTAAAAACCCGCCCAAGAGTAAAAAATTAAACTTGCTGATAAAAGAATATAAAATCTAAATTTATAGTTTGGCAGAAAATAAAAAAGAACAAAACAAATTGAAAATAAAATGAAAAATTCTGGATTCGAATAAATCATGGTTTTTTCTGATCCAATGTTTTGTTAATCCAAGAGGCAATAATCTTTGTCACTTTTTAAGCACCCGTATAGGTTAAATGCCCAAAAACAAGAACGTCAGCACCGTGTTTGCCGTAGATATCAAAGCAGCCCGTCCAAGAAAGATAGGCTTGCCATAAACTATCGACACGATTTTCTAAAAGAGAACTATGGATTCCGGCATTAAAAGAGCTGGAAAAATATTTTTTCCATAATTGAGTATCCATTCTCATAGAATCTGGAAACCCAGGAAACAATGTTTGAAATATTTCAGGATATTCTAATGTTTTAATAGCAATACCTTCTCTAAAGGTATTGTGAGAAGCCCATGTTTTATGATTTCTCTTTGCCGAGTCAGCTGTGAGTAAAGAAAAATCCACATACTTTTCATCAAGCGGCAGCTTTCCTAAACTTACCTTTTCATATGAACCTGTTTTTGCGTCAAAATTTCGATTGAGTCAATTAAAGAAAAACCAAAGCCCGCAAAGCGAAACAACAAAACTTATCAAAAGGGCGCGCCAATAGACGTTTGAAGATTTTTTCATTAAAATAATTTATAACTTAACTCTTTGAAATGACAAATTTATTTTATTTATTTGGTATAAATTTATGGGAAGAGTTTGGTTCTTTGATTGTATTTTCTTTTTCCCTATGGACTTAACTTTCATATTCGGTTTTCTCATTTGCTATTATACTGAGCCTGGTAAAGAATAGTCCCTTGAACAGCACTGGAAAAATAAGGATTCACAAAAGATGGCGAAATCAAGAGTCAGGTCACAAGTCGAAACATATCAAAAACAGCTTCTGGCACATGGCGATCATCCCACTTCACTATTTCAAACCTTAGAAACTCAAACCCTTCGCTTTGATCACATGATGCAAAGAATCTTAGAAACAAGTGCTGGGGGATTCACCCTTCACGATGTAGGCTGCGGCCTTGGTCACCTTCACGAATATCTTAATAAAAAAAAGGTAAAGCATCGCTACTCTGGTTCAGATATTGTTCCTGAAGCAGTAGCTCTCTTCCACCAGAAGTTCCCTAAACTTAAAGTGAAATGCGCTGACTTCTTATCTCTAAACACCAATAAAAAATATGATTTCGTGGTCTGCAATGGGATTTTACATTTTCCGGCAGGAACCGACAGTTCTCAGTGGAGAAACTTTGGATACAAACTCATCAAGCACATGTTTACGAATGCAAAAAAAGGAGTCGCTTTTAACTTCTTAACAACTTACAAAACCACAGAAAATCATTCTTTGTTTTATTTTGACCCTAAGGATGTCTTTGATTTTAGCCAAAAACATCTATCGCGCTTTGTGCACCTTGATCATGCCTACCCTCTCTATGAAGCGACAATTACGGTTTTTACAAAAGAATATATGCAGACCCGCTTCAAGCAGGCCACCTTTAAAAAATATTTTCGCTAGGTGCTAGATTTTCCCCAAATAAACTCAGCCGTTTGAGGACCACAGTTGAAAAGAAGATCAACAATAGAAACCTCATGCACAAATGGCGGATGAAGTTGCGGATATTCCACATACGAGGAGTAGTCTTTGAATTCTAAAGTCATTCCATTTTGAGCGAAGTGTGCTGGCTCTAAATAATTACGGGCCGCCGGGCCAGTGACATAGTGCTGAGCTTCGACTTTCTCTAAAAGTTTTAATAAGCGCTCTTCTCTCACACCCTTGAGGTTGAATAATCTCGAATCTATAAATTTTGTTTGAAGTCCTAAAAAATCTTTTGAGATCTTAGAAATAAGATACTGGTTTAACTCTGAAAGAGATTTCCAATTTTTTCCTAGATAGAAATCTTTAAAAAACTCTTTATATAAATTGAAATAGGGCGCTTTTGAATACCACTGATTTAAAAGGCCCCAATGCTGAGATTGCCATTCATGAGTGCTCAGTTCTACTTCACAAATGAGGCGGTTGATGTCTTTTCCAACGGGTATGGTCAGCCAACTAGCACCTTTGTCTGTCTTGATCTTATTACGGTTTCGCCAGTCATTTTTTGTGAATTGCACATCATCGTAAAACACGAAGACTTCAACATCATGAATGATGTCGAAGTAACCCTTCCAGGGGAGATAATTTGATTGAATAACAGCTGTTTTTTTCTGCATTATTTTCAGCTAGAGCTAATAACACTAGGCTTCAAGAGCTGCAATAAAAAAGTTGGACTGCCTAGGTTTATATGCCATATTTCAAAGATGCGTGCTGAGAAAAAAGAAGTCGTTATCGCCGGTGCGGGGTTGCCATCCCTGCTCCTCGCTCTGAAAATAGCCGAAGACCATCCTCAAAACAAAATATTAATACTAGAAAAAAATGCAGAGCTAGGTGGAATGTTTCGCAGTTTTGATTATGGAGAACATGGTTTTTTTGACCATGGAATGCATATCATTTACGAAACATGCATCCCTGCCATCGACGATGTCATTGGCAGCGTTCTTGATAAAGACCAATGGATTTTCTTAGAAGGAAACCGCAAAGACATTGCAGGAATTTACTATAATAACCAACTGCAAAAAGACACTCCTTACGTAGACTTCAGAAATCTGAAACTCAAGAATAGGCTACGCTACACGGGAGGCTTCTTTTATAACTTAGCACTGACACTGAAGGGCGAGCCGTCTTTTGACAATGCAGAAGAAGCTCTTCGTTGGCGATTTGGAAAACTTGTTTCCAATGAGGTTTTCGAACCCATCTTGCGCAAACTTTACTCTCGAAATCTCACCGAACTTGCTCCATTTGCTACTCAATTATTGGCTATGAATCGCATTGCCCTTTTTGACAAAAAGGTCATGCTCAAATTGATGAAATCAGACGCCATAAGAGCTCGCGTGGCTTATCCAGATCAATTAAATCTGCCTAACTTTAGACCTAACAATCAGCGCGGCTTGTATCCCAAAAAATTTGGCATGTTCAGAGTCATGAATGCCATAGAAAAAAAATTAAATAAGTATGGTGTCAAAATTCAGACATCGGCAGATATTAAAGAACTACAGGTTGAGGGTAAAACTTTAAAATCTGTACATTATGTAACTCGCGAAAGTGGGGCCCAAACGGTCTCTGCAGATCATCTTTATTGGGGCGCAGGAACACCGCCTTTGGCTATGTTGCTTAAGATGCCAACGCGCGCTCTCAAAATCGATAAAAATCCTCCGGGCAGATTTGTAAACCTTATTTTCGACACCCCACCCAATATGGGTGAGCTCTACTACTTTTATTGCTTTGAACCTGGGTTTCAAACTTTCAGAGTCACCCGCTACGGAAATTATTGCGCTGATGCCGACGAAAAAGGCCTGTACCGTGTCTGTATTGAACTGTGGCCCCAAAATGAAGAAGAAGCACTGAAAACACAGCCATTAGAGGTAGCACTTTCTGAGCTTAAAAAATTTGGCGTCATCACTGACAAACACCGTCTTGTTTTTTCTGCTGTAGAAATACAGGCCGCTGGATTTCCACTGCCAACAGTTGGAAATATTTCTAACCATAAAATAATTAGAGATTTCATCGTCAGTCAGAATATCTCCAACATCACTCCCATAGGAGCCTTAGCTGAAGAAGGAGTTTTCTTTTTGAAAGACGTCCTAATTGATACTTTCGCAAAAGCAAAACTAAGAGGACATATCCATGAATCCAATTAGCATTCCTCCAATGCCCTTTTATTGGAGAGTCCATGGAGTTCCTAAGACTGACAATATCATAGCTGATAAATGGCCTTTTGAATTTGATTATGAAGAAGAGTTAGGTCTTATCACGCAAAAATACACTCCAAATCTTAAAGGTTATCTCAACCAGATTTACAAGGCAGAATCAAATATTGGTTATCTACAAGATGCCAATCTTCTGGCAAAACCCTATGGAAGCGATCTGTTCCGATTCATCAATCAAAACACCATCACACCAGGTAAAGCCTCACAGATTTTAGAGATTGGTTGCGGAGGCTGCACTGTTTTAGAAAATCTGAAACAGACGGGTCATAAAGTGACGGGTCTTGATCCCAGCCCTGTAGCCCTCAAAGCAGGAAAGAAAAAAAATATCCAAGTGATACATGATTTTTTTCCGTCTCAACAACTGCATGATAAATTTGACCTTATTTTTCACTCTGATGTTCTCGAGCATGTTCCTGATCCGGTTTCTTTTTTGAGAGATCACAAAAGTCATTTGAAAAAATCGGGGCAAGTTTTGATTTCTGTACCTGATTGCACAGAGAGTATTTCTTTAGGCGATCTTTCAATGACTCTGCATCAGCACCTCAATTACTTTGATGAAGAATCTCTATACGCTGTTTTAGCGGCAGCCGGATTCGAGGTCATTGTGATCGAAAAAGCTCTCTATGGGGGCTCACTTTATGCGTTGGGACGGAACACAGACAAAACCTCTATGTCTACCCCCAAACCCCAACAAGAAAAATTCGTATTGTTCAATAACCGTGCGCAACAGGCTATTAAACAGTTCACCAACTATATCAGCACGCTAGAATCCACGAACAATTCTCTTGGATTCTATGTACCTCTTCGCAGCTTTCCGTATCTGGCTTTTTTGAATAAAGAAATCCATTATCGCATTTTTGATGATACTGACCATTGGCACCATAAATTCTTCGATGGGTATGATCGGCCCATAGAAAACCGCAATGATCTGATGAAAAAACCGGTCAAAAATCTGATTATTATGAGCCTTACATTTGGTGACATCATCGAAAAGAAAATAAGAAGCGAGATGGGCTCACAGACCAATATTATACAGCTTCGTGAAATCCTTGATTTCAGTGTTTAGTTAAGTCATCATGAGCTCTGTGATGACCAATAAAGATATTGAACTTTCAGTGGTGGCCAGCATCTATGACGATGCTGAGCTCATTATACCGCTCGTCGAAAAAACAACCAAAGTACTCGTTGCGATGGGTGTTTCTTTTGAAATCATCTTGGTTAATGACAAGAGTCGTGATTATTCTGAACGCATTATAGAAGAACAGTGCCGTAAACATTCTTTTGTACGAGCTCTTACGCTCTCTAGAAATTTCGGTCAGCAGATTGCCATCAGTGCTGGTGTGCACTACGCTCGTGGTCGTTATGTTTTGATCATGGATGGTGATCTTCAAAACCCCATCGATGCCATTCCAAAACTTTACGGCAAGATCAAAGAGGGTTTTGGCATCGTTTACGCTATCTCTACTGTGAGAAATTCTTTCTCTGAAAAAATTACTTCCAAAATTTTTTGGCTTATCATCAACAAATGGTTTCGCGCCAATATTTTGCCTCACCAACTTATGATGCGCATCATGACGGCCGAGTGCGCTGAGACGTATAATTCCTACACTGAAATTACACGCACCGTTGCAGGTGTTATGGCCGATATGGGATTTAGCTCAACTATTTTAGAAGTTCAAAATCAACGCCGCACCCATGGCAAAAGTCATTACAATTTTATCAAACGATTTAATCTTTTCATTGATGCTGTGTTGAGCCTTACAAATAATCCGCTGAACATACTCATCTATTTTGGCTCAACAATGTTGGTGCTCACCCTAGGATTTGCACTTTATGTTGTCTCCACGCATTTCGGAGGTGAACCTATACCAGGGTATTGGTTTGCGGCCATGGTGGTCTCATTTTTCGGAAGTATTATCATTGTAATCTTAGGTATATTGGCCCGTTACCTGGCCAATATTTATACCGAAGTCAGGCGACGTCCGCTTTTTCTTGTGCAAAGAAAGTTCAATTTTTGAGAGGCCTCGTTTTGCGCATGAAACACTTGAACTGGATATGCGGAGTTCTGCTTCTTATTCTGTTTTTTCTTTCATTAAAAACCCTAACTACCTTCCCAGATCTTTTTGACGATGAAGGCCTTTATGCAGCATTTGCCCAAGCTTTGGGAGAAACCGGAAAAACTCACTACTTGGGTTATGCCGTAGAAGCTCCCTACACCCAAGGCAACGCATTAGTCACGCATTTTCATACGGGTCTCTATGCCTGTATTGCGAAATTATTCGGATATACTTTCACTTCGGCAAGAGCGGTTTCATTTTCTCTTTTTTTGATATCAGTACTTCTGTGGGGTTTTATCTCTAGGAGAATAGGTTTTCCTGTTTTCATAGGTACTTTTTTGTTCGCTTCGACAGAACGTTTATTTCATGCCTCACATGTCTTCAGACCTGAAATCAGTTTAATATTCATCAACTGCCTCTATTTATTTCTTTTCACAAATAGACCTGATGCTCCTCTGAAGCCCACGACTTCATTTGCCAGAGGCTTATTTAACTCTCTTTTTGTCATCGCTCATGGCAATGGTATCGCCTCTGTGGCCATTAATTGCTATGACATGGCCACACGCTCTTTCTTTACATTGAAAAAACATTTTTTGGCCAATGGAATCTATTACTGCGGCTCTATTATCGCTGTTGGTCTTTTTTATTTTTTCCAGGTTAGCAGCATTGGATGGAGTGATTTTGTGCTGCAACTCAAGGCCCAACCAGTTCAGCATAAAACGTTTTTAGAACTCATACAGACTGATATTGTGTTGAGGTGGGGTCGAGAACTGGTTGTCGTCGGAGGCAGTCTCGTTGCCAAATTTATGCGAGCATATTTCTATATCGTCATTTTTTTCACAGCGGCCTATTCAGTTGCAAAACTGACGACGCAAGCGCGACAGGCAGGGACCATGGTGTTCATCTGTGTGCTTGCTTACGTTTTTCTTATTCGGGATAAAGTCGACATCCACATAGCCGAAATGATGCCCTTTTTTCTTTTTTCATTTATGCTCTATTTTGTAACACTCCAGAAACAAAAAAGAAGTCTCCTCCCCGGCGTCTTACTTGTTAGTCTACTTCTGGTGAATTCGTTTTTAACTTTTCATCATGTTTTTAAATACGCAGAAAAATCTATTCCTGAAGCAAGAGTTGACATTCTCGTAAATTTTCTTGACCAAGAAACTATACGCCCAGCTTCTGAATATAAAATTTTTGTCGGAAAGCTCACTTATTGGTTTCAACTCCATGATCGCATGCAAATGATTCATCAAAGATTTCTTGAACAGCATCTCCCTTTTAAAGGAGGTGTAATCGCTACTGATGACGTTCTTGAATTGCCGTTTCTTATTAAAAATTGCAAAATCGATTACACAGACCCTTCGGGTATTTTTAGGGCATTTTATTGCCCTTGAGATGCGACGCTATCACTATTTCGCGCTACATAGGTTTAAGACTCTGATTTGTATAGTCAATTAACTATTGCTAGAAAAACCTACGTAGAATAAAAATATCTTATGACAAAGATTCCTAAAAAGTTTTGGTGGATCCTCCTAGCCATTATTGCCGTGTATTATCCACTCTCTCCCCTACTTCCAGTGACTGGAAACTTTGATGAAGACTGGTACCATCATCTTTGGCTTACGGGTTATTTAGGTCAATATCTCTCAAGCCATGGGCATTGGCCATTAGCACTTAATGCCACCAATGCCATCGGCACACCTATTCAGAGCTTTTATGGTTTTTTAATCTATCCACTACTTTCGCTTTTTAGCCTTGTACTCGGACCCAATATAGCTTTGCGCTGTGGAATTATTTTATTCATGGGATTGCAGTTTTTCTTGGTCTATCGACTTATCCTAGAAATTATAAAAGAAAAAACCACAGCCTTCACCACGGCATGTCTTATCACATGGGCTATTTACCCTATGACCAATATTTATAATCGAGGGGCGCTAGCCGAATTTTTTGCAACCACTTGCTTAGTAGGAGCTGTTTGTTCTTGGCTTTTAATTATACTTTGCAAAAGCCAGTATGAACGACGTGTTTTCACTTTTGTCTGTGGGCTGATGATGTGTTTCACTTTAGGAAGTCATCCGATTACTGCCATTTATGCTATTCCTTTTTCAGTGCCTCTGATTTTTTTCACTTTTTCTCATCTTAGAAATAAAGAAAAAAAAGAACGTTTTGAAATATTACTTTCTCTAGGCCTCACGATTTTATTCACACTGATTGTTATTAGTCCTTGGGCCTATTTAAATTGGAGTCACCGCAACACTTTAGAAATCTCTTCATCCATCAACTCTATGGTTTGGTATTTAACAGATATTGATCTTTTTGATACACGCTTTGCCCTGCTCCCATTTGATAAACGAAGTTTGGTTTCAGGTAAAAATGTGGGAACTCCTTATCTAGATGCACAAATGAATATGCCCCTTTTAATTTTAGTCTTAGGAAGTTTTGTCATCAGCTTGCTTGGATCAAAACCACGAGAGAAAAGTTTGAGTTTTTTTACAGTCAGTGTGATCTTTTTTATCTTCGCAAGTATATTATCTCTTTCTCCTGAAGCCTTCACTTACTTACCCCAAAAAGCAGCGGTCATTCAATTTGGCTATCGATTTATTACTTATCAAAATCTTATGGCTTTTTTAGCACTGATTGCTTTGATGCTGGTAAAACCAGGTGTTTTTGAAAAAATCAAAGACAGCTGGCAAAAAACTTCTTTGATAACGATCTGTTTAACATTGGCACTGTGTGGAGTTTTTCTCAAATACCAACGAGCCAATGTAATTCGCAATAAAAATTCAAAACCGGGATATGAGTTCAAGGCAGAAGATAAAACTGCTTTTTTGAAGATGCATAAGAATTTTAATTATAGAGTGTATAACTCCATTGATATCCCTAATATTCCCATCTCCATAGATGCGCCTATTGATAATGTGGTTTTTAATTTGGGGACAGGTGAAAATTTCAGCGACCCTCAGCCCCTGAATATCGAAGTAAAAACGGGCCAGTGGTTTAAGACCAATGTGGTTTCTTTTGATTGGAATAAAATCAGCGTGGGCAATGAAGAACTAAGCTCGGATCAAATCAAAAGACACGATGCTCATTTGGCTATCTGGATACCTGCCGGCCAGCATACCTTGGTGACATCTGTGAAACCAGACCCTGCCTTACTTATTTTAAGAGGCATTTCATTTTATTCATTTGTGATGTGGGTTGTAGGAGCTTTGATATTCATCATTCGACAAAGACGAGTTTACTTGTGAATCTCGCAAGATTCCCCGCCTACTTTTTTTAGAATCTTTTCTAAACTAACTAAAGCCTCTTTAAAGCCGCGGCCTTTTTCAAGATGCCCCTGCCAAATTTCAGGAATAAACCCTACATCTAGTTTAGAGAGCAATGTGAAAATATGTTCAAAATCAATATCACCTTGGCCAATTTGTAAACCCTCTTGGGTTGCACCTTTGCCATCAGAAATATGCAGGTAGTGAACATGATCCAAAATTTTCTTAGTGAAATCAGAGAGTGTCACGCCCGCATGGTTGCAATAGAGTTGCGCATGAGACGTATCATAGCAAATTCCCCATTTCATATCGCCAGCGAACTGTGCGATTTCACCAGCGTCCATGAATATAGTATTGTACCACTGCCCGCCAAAATACCAAGGCAGTGGCGGCATGTTTTCTACCAAGAGCTGTACACCTTCTGAATTGATAGATTTTAAGTTCTTCTTTAAAAGTTTATATTGATCTTCTTTGTTAGACAGTGTGGCTTTTTTAAAATGTCCACCCGGGTGAACGACCACTCGAGGGCCACGGGGGTCTTTCATCCCTTTAAAGTTCACAGCTAGATCACGAGCCAGGGCAATGGTTCTCTGAAGCATCTCGAGGCTGTACTCAGTTACGCTTGAATCTTGAGAACTAAAATCGATAAGCTGGTCTTTAAAATACTCTGGGGCATGTACCACCAAATCTTGTTCATGAACGTGTTGATGATTAGATTCATAGCCGACAAGATCACGCCAGGTCAGATGAATTTCAATTAAATCTGGTTTAAGATCTAAAAATTCATTGTAGTCGTTAAGACGACCAACGATACCCCAAGTTTTTTTGATGTCGTATTTTTGCACTCGTTGAGTTTCAGAATTTTCTAAGACGTCAAAAAAGAGATAATCATCTTTTTTAAGATCTCCCTTTATTTTTTTACCGATAAATTTGCCAATTTCAAGTGGAGACACTCCCTTAGCTGGTGACTTAACATCTAAGTGTTCAGCCGTTAATAGAGTCCCCGCTTTAAGATCAAAAGCAGCTACTAAAGATTTTGCTAATGTAATTCTGTTATTTTTTTCACCTTGATTATAGTTTTTCGCTGGAAGCCCCAGACTCTCTTCCACTTTTCGAACATCGGCTACCATTCGTCCAAAATCTTCTATGGTCAAAGAAGAGCTGTGATCTGGTCCGGTTTGATCTACATCCCGTGTGATATGGCGTTCAATGATCATCGCACCAAGTGCTACTGCAGTTAAAGTGGGCACATATCCACGCTCATGACCTGAGTAACCAACTTTTATACCAGTCTTTTTTTCTAAAACTGGAATGTACTTTAAATTGATATCACCAGGAGATGCTGGGTAAGTACTATTGCAATGCAAAAGAGAAAAATCGGCATTTTTTGATTTAAGAAAATCTACAACCTGTAAGATTTCTTTTTCATTAGACATACCTGTAGACAAAATCATGGGCAAATCAAAACCAGCTACCACTTCTAGAAGAGGTAACGATGTAAAATCAGGAGAGCCTATTTTAAATAATTTTACTCCAAGATCTTTGAGAAAATACGCTGACTTTTTATCAAATGGGGTTGCAAAAAAATCGACAGTAAATTGTTTTGAATAATCAAACAATTCTTTAACATCGTCATAAGTAAGATGAGCTTTTTTTAATTCATGAAGTATATATTGAGTGCCCTGTTCAGCTTTAAGTGGATCATCCAAAACAGCTTTTGTGTAGACAGCTTCAAGATCACGCACTTGAATTTTTACGCCATTAGCCCCGGCTTCAACAGCAGCTTTGATGAGCTTTTTGGCTTCACCAAGATTACCATTATGATTAATCCCTACCTCTGCAATGATGTAGACGCCCTTAAAGGTTTTAAAAAGGCTACTCACTTTTGAGTCTCCTTTTTTTGTAAAGCGAGCTCATGATCAACCATGATTTTAAACATCTGACTAAAACTCGTTTTTGGAGACCAGTTTATTTTAGCTTTGGTGTTTTCAATATCCACACAAATTTCTGGAGCTTCAAAAGGCCTGAACAATGTAGGGTCAACACGCACATATTTATCATAATCAAGATCAAGCAGTTCAAGAGCTTGGCGAGCAATGGATTCAATAGAATGACTAACGCCCGATGCGATAATTAAATCTTCAGGCTCTGACATGTGCAACATTTTGTGAACAGCTTCCATATAATCCGGAGCGTAACCCCAGTCGCGAATCAGCTGAGTGTTACCGATGACCAATTGATCTTCGATACCCAACTTAATACGCGCCGCCGTTCGAACTATTTTTTTACATAAGAAATTTTCATGGCGTCTTTCAGACTCATGGTTAAACAAAATTCCATTTACCGCATAGAGCCCGTAATTTTGTCGGTAAGATTTTACCATGTTGTGCGCAAACGCCTTACTACAGCCATAGGGATTATGAGGTGCTAAGATTGATTTTTCAGTTAATTTTTCTTTGAGGGCTGGATAAAAAATTTCACTGCTTGAGGCCTGAAAAAATTTAATTTTTCGATTAAGCCTGGCGATGGCTTCTAAAAAATAACAAGGCAGGATTCCTGAAGCTTGAAATGTTTCATCTAACATTTCCCAAGATTTACCCACGTATGTTTGGCCGGCAAAATTATACACTTCATCGGGTTGCACTGAATCAATAACTTCAGATACAGAGTGCAAATCATAGGTGCAGTAGCGCATCTCGATTTTTTTATAGATATGTTTTGTATTGTCAGTGGGTTTTGTAGCAGGGTCTCGCGTGAGCCCTATAATTCGATAGTCTTTTTTTAAAAGAAGTTCCGCAAGATATGATCCATCTTGGCCATTAATTCCTGTAATAAGCGCAGTCTTTTTATTCATCATATAGGCTCTTTTTCACTCGCAAAGAGCCTACCAGAACGTACTATGAGGATCCATGTAATTTTTTTGATTTTACCGCCAGCGCTGAACTGATTGCGAGCAATATAAGAAAACTTCTAACAGGGCCTTCAAGACCTACGTTAAAGGCACCATAAATCATCTGCCCGTATATAGCCCACCCAGTCCATGTCCAACCTTCTTTAAACAAAAGCCAGCAAACCAAAACATGTAGAATAAAAAATAAAACGCCGATGATCCCTATGCGTGCTAGCGCATTAATGTAGCTGTTGTGTGGGCCAGAGATGGGCGCTCGACATTCTGGGTATTTTGGCAGACAGCCATCGTTAGGTAAATATTTTCCAAAACCATCATAAACCCTGTAGACAACCTGATCTTGAAATCCAATTCCTCCCACGGGATGAGATCTAAAAAGATCAAAAGCATCTTTCCACATGGCTGCTCTAAACATTTCCATACCAGAAGAATTTGTTTCACCTCTTTTTAGAGGGTCAACTTCTGTAATATCGGTCGCAACTTTTTCTGTGACAGGAGCTTTATTTACTAAATAATCTGCGTAATAAATCGGATATAAAACTGCTGAAACAGCGATGACAATCATCCAAAGCGCAAATCTACGCAGAAACAGAAATCGCTTTTTATTATCAACAATACTTTTGAGCCCCACAAAAATAAGTGGAAGTGAAATGCCCACTAAAAGTGTGCGTTGCATGGTTGTAGCCATGGTTGTACCAAAGGCAATTCCAATGAGGGCTATGATAACTAAACTCAGTTTTTTTTCTTTAGCCTCGGTCAAAGCTAAAATAAGAAAAGGGTAAAAAGGCACAAAGGGAATCATGAGGATAGAGAGCATGCCCGTGTAAAATACACCTAAGGTGAAGACGAAAATTATTAAGCTAGTTACAAAACTAAAAAAACATACTGTTTCAATAATTTTTGAAATTTTAGGAATAAAAGAAAGCGAGAGGCACAAAAATAAATACCAACAAAATGCTGAGTTACGAATCGCAAGAATGGGGTTGGGCTTAAAAGTCATGGCTAGTCTCACTAAAGAAAAAATCAAAAGTGCTATAACCATCAGACTCAACGGATTTTTTAAAAGGCCTCTTAATTTATTTTTTGTAACAAAAAATAAACCAAAAAAGCTCGCCAGGAGAAAATACTGTTCAAAAACAAACAACTTGATCTGAGAATTGGGAATGGCTCCTAGCTGCTTAAAAAACGAAAAATCCAAGCCAATATGTCCAAAGATATGGGCCCATATAAGAAAACCAAGGCTAATAACTAATGTATAAATGCCAAAACTTAATAGAAGGGGGTTTTTATAAAAATCCATTAAATGCTTTTTGATTTTCAGCCATTCTTGTCTCATTACTCTCTCCGTTTTCTAATATTTCATAGTAATTGACTGGTTTTGCAAAGAAGTTCAATGTTTAATGTCTCTCAGAGAGGAATTATGTTGAGTCGGGCTTTTTGATGTCGCATAAAGGGTTGATGATAAAAAAGCTCAAAAAAATTGCGCGTCGGTTTCTTGATATTACGAAGTTCAAAAAGCACCGTGCTTTGTTTGAAATATTTTTAGACACGGTGCCCCGAAAGATCCAGGTAAAAGCCAATGGAAAACGCGTAGGGCTCCTTTTAGATGTCAGTCATTATACTGCCGTTCCATGGTATGTAATCACCTTAGCATTTCTTTACAAATCCCGTGGATACGAACCCATTATTATTTGGGATGACATCCCCTACACCGACAAAGTTCGTAACAATGATCAAAACCGCGTTATTCGGAAAACCCTCTCGAGTTTGTCCGATGATTTTGAAATTATTAAACTCAGTGATTTTGAAAAGCATCCCCTTGATCAAAAAGATTCAAAAGAAATAGAAAGACTCTGTCATGTTTATCTGGTCTCTCGTTTTAGAAGTTCCGTACCTCATGAAGGTTGGAAGCCCTACCGCGATAAGTTAAAAAAGACATTGAGTGAGAATCTTTCTCGAGTGAAAAGCCTCATGGCCCAGAATTCTTTTGATCACCTGGTTTTGCAAGGCGGACTCTGGGGAAACACTTCCTTGTTTTTTTGGGAGGCCCATCGCCATGGAATACGAGCAGCAACTCATGATTCAGGTTTTGGAATTATCTACACCGCCGTAGACGGCATCGCCGCCCACCAACCCGATGTTGCAAAAATTTTCGATTTAGATGTTTTTGGAGATCATGAATCTCTTGAGCGTAAGAAAATATTAGAGTTGGCAAAACAAGAATTACAACATCGCATGCAAGCAACTGAAAAAAACGGTGGAACCCTTGACGACCAGAAATTTCAAAAACAGGTATATAATAAATCAAACACCTTCTCTTGTGATGTTCTTATTCCTCTCAACGTTGACTACGATGCTGCAGCTCTTGGAAAACAAACTTTTTTTGACAACCCCTTCCAATGGCTTATGGAGACATTAGATTTTTTGATAAAAAACACCTCAGCCACTATTGGAGTGAGGCAACACCCTGTAGAGCGCAATCCATTTTATAAAGCAAAACATGATTTAAAATTAGAAATCGAACGTGCGTTTCCCGGAAACACACGCATTCGATTTATTTCTGCCGACGAAGATGTAAACACCTATAACTTGATCGAGACATCACGGCTTACTTTGCCACTCTCCTCCACCACAGGCATTGAAGCCGCCACTTTTGGAAAACGCGTGATCATTGCCAGCGATGCCTATTATTCTGATTTTTCATTTGTTGAGAAGGCCACTTCAAAGACTGATTATTTTCAAAAAATCAGTCAATATTTAAAAAACCCTCAACCCCAATCGCAAAAGCAAATTGAAGAAGCCTTGTTGTGCTATTTCTCAGCTCAAGTGGCTAATCGTATTTTTTCACACTTCACCCCTCAACCACCCGATTATGCGCAATGGGTGAAAAAAGATTTTTCAAATCTTTTCGCTGATACAAGTGTGCAATCAATGATTGACACCTTGAGTGATGGTGTTCCTGCCGTTGTGTGGCGCATGAAAGAAATTTTAGCAAAGGAGCTAAAATGATCCAAGGTAAACGCATTCTTGGTGTGATGATTGCCAGAGGTGGATCCAAAGGTCTGCCCCGTAAAAATCTCAAGCTTGCAGGCGGAAAACCTTTGATAGCTTGGACTATCGAAGTCGCCAAAAAATCTAAATATCTAGACCGATTCGTGCTCTCCTCTGAAGATTTAGAAATCATTGAGGTTGCTAAAAAATGGGGTTGTGAAGTTCCATTTGTACGTCCCATGGAGCTAGCCGATGACAATGTCCCCGGAGTAGACACTGTCGTGCATGCCGTAAAGACATTGCCTGGCTTTGATTACGTGGTCATGTTGCAGCCCACATCACCACTGAGAACTGTTGATGATCTTGATGACTGTATTAAATATTGCGTTGAGCGTGAAGCCAATGTCTGCGCTTCAGTGACGGACCCAGAGAAACCACCCCATTGGGTTTTTAAAATGGATGGAAATAATATTTTGCATCCCATCATTGATGGAGCCAACAGCCTCCCTCAATACCGACAGATCTTGCCTAAGGCCTATCTTTTAAATGGAGCCATGTTTATGGCGCGCACGGATTGGCTCCTCAAACACAAAAAATTTCTGACCGATGAAACTTTGGGCTATATGATGCCGCGGTCGCGATCTATCGATGTCGATACAGACATGGATTGGATGATGCTGGAAGTGCTGCTTCAAAAGGACAAGAACTTATAAAGTTCGACGTTCAGCAAATTGTCAACTAAAGTGGGTGATATTTAAGATTTAATGAAACTACGAATTCTACTCAGAAATGCAGTTACATTTATTAATAAAAGGAGCCCCCTATTCATTCTGACGACCTCAGAGTCGGCTATGGGGGATACATGCGAAGCTATTTTTTATGGTACCGCCCATGCGCGGCGCAGCGGTAAAAAGATTTTACTCCTTCGTCGCTTTCGTTTTTTCGGTTATCCCAAAATTCCAATTGTAGAAATATATAATCTCCAATCACCTTATTCATTGAATGGACCTTTAGGTAAACTCGCAACCTTTGTGGGTAACTTGTTCATTACACTTTTCTTCGGCCATATCACGGCCCTCTGGAATTACTTTTTGAGCAATGGCAAGAGGCTTTGTCTTTATATAGTTACAAGTTTTTTACATTTTGTAACAAATGGAAAAGTGCAGAAAAAACAATTCATCAAACGGTATTATAAAGATCTTTTTTTTGAAGTTTGCATTGGCGCCGAACTCATGGGAAATCCCAATTACCATAAGAATTTTAGCTGGGAAGCCACAAAAGCTTTTGATTGGGCAAATGAATACGCCAATATTCCAAACTTTGTTTTACCTCCCAAAAAAGAAAAGCGAGCTAAAGAGCAATTAACACGTATGGGAATCGATAGTTGGTATGTTTGCCTCCATGCGCGCGAAGGGGGATTTCATGGAGATATGCAAAACGCACGCAATTCCAATATTATGAACTGCATTCCAGCCATCAAAGCCATTACTGAAGCTGGTGGTTGGGTTGTGCGAATGGGGGATCGATCTATGACTCCCTTACCTCAAATGCCGAGGGTTCTTGACTATCCCTTTTCCGAATTTAAATCCCAACCCATGGATCTTCACCTTGTTAAAAACTGCAAATTTGTAATCGCTGTGGGGGGTTCTTTTGTTGATATGGGTTCAAACCTTTTTGGAAAACAAACCGTAAGCATCGGCGCTGTCGAACTGATTCAAACTCCTATGCCTCAGAAAAACACGCTAGTGATACCAAAACATGTATTCTCAAAAAAACAGGGCCGTTTTCTTTCTATCAAAGAACTACTGGAAGAACCCCAAATGATTTTTGAGTCCACTGAGAAATACAGTCTCCAAGACAATACGCCTGAGGAGATCCTCGATGTCATTATTGAAACCATGTCCGCAGCCTTAGGCAAAGATCTTGAGTTCAGCCCCCTTCAACTGGAGTTTATCAAAAAACGGGATGAATCTATTCACAGCTACTTTGAGGCGGGGTTGCCCTCCAATTATGGGGTTGCCTATTTCTCAAGTGTTGAGTTTGACACCTATCATAAGTACCGAGTTGCATCAAGAATGATTGGAAATCAAGGCACCTTGGGAAAGAAGTATTTGGAGCAGAATTGGCACAAAGATCAGTTGCAAAAGGATTCTAGTAAAATATATCCTACAACCTTAAACGGTGAATTTAATTAATTCAAAGGAGAGTTTCGGTGGCTAAAAATATTCTTGTGACCGGTGGTGCGGGTTATGTAGGTTCTGTCTTGGTACCAAAACTTTTAGCCAAGGGTTATGCCGTCACTGTCTACGACCTGATGATCTACGGTGATGATACGTTGCCAAAACATCCAAAACTTAAAGTAGTAAAAGGTGATATTCGAGATACAGCTTTTTATTTCAAAAATCTCACAGGCATAGATAGCGTGATACACTTAGCTTGTATTTCAAATGATCCAAGCTTTACTTTAAATCCAAATCTTAGCAAATCCATCAACTTTGATTGTTTCGAGCCCATGGTCAAAGCAACTCGGGAAGCAGGCGTTCAACGTTTTATTTATGCCTCTACAAGTTCTGTTTATGGTGTAAGTGATGCTCCTGAGGTGACTGAAACTCATCCCTTAGTTCCACTTTCAGATTATAATAAGTTTAAAGGTTTGACTGAGCCTTTCTTACTCAAGTACCAGGCTTCTGATTTCACAACCGTCATTATTCGCCCAGCAACTGTTTGTGGATACTCGCCTCGTACTCGACTTGATTTGTCGGTTAATATTTTGACAAATTTGGCTGTGAATAAAGGCAAGATTACTGTTTTTGGTGGAGCACAAAAACGCCCCAGCATTCACGTAGATGACATTACTGATCTTTATCTTGAGCTTTTAGAAATGCCGAAAGAAAAAATCGCAGGCGAAACATTCAATGCGGGTTATCAAAATCACACCATCGCCGAATTGGCTCAGATGGTAAAAAAAGTTGTTGAACAAGAATTTCCAGAGATGGATCCCATCACTATTGAAACTTCAACCAGTGATGATATGCGCTCATATCATGTGTCTTCAAAAAAGATTGCTGAGAAATTAGGTTTTACACCCAAGCGCTCTGTAGAAGACGCTATTCGCGATCTGTGCAAAGCTTTTAAAGATAAGAAACTTCCCAATAGCCTTGACGATAGTCGTTATTTTAATATCAAGCGCATGACCGAAGTTAATCTCGAGTAAGGTTCATTTCATTTAAGGCGCGATCCCAATAGGGCAAGATAAACTGCAAAACAGCATACTGGCTGACGTCTTGTCTTTTTACGAATTTTAGATCTTGGCCTTCAAGACATTCATATTTTTGATTGTTGTCATAAGTTGTCCAATAGAGGGCAATTCTGTAATCATCTCCGATACCATCGTTACAAATAAAATCATCAATGAGCTTGAGTTGGTCACAGCGATAAGACGTTTCTTCAAATACTTCTCTGCGAGCACAATCTTCAAGTTTTTCTCCAGGATTGCGATGACCACCTGGAATTGTCCATAGCCCAGGATGTCTGATCTCGGGTTTGTCGTCGCGGTGTTGCAAAAGTGCTGAGCCGTCATCTTTTAAGATAAAGACACCGCTAACGACTTTCATCATTAGCGACTTTTCAGAGCATGCACTGTTTTAGCAAGTCCTTCAGAAATCGATGTAAATGAAAAAGTTGGAAAAGCCCTGATAGTTTCTGTGACATCAAAATGTCGATGAACGATGGGGCCCGACCGGGGATTGCATTCGATTTTAGTTTGTGGACCAGAATTACTTGCCACCGCTTGCGCCACTTCCATAAAAGAAGGTGATGAACCACTGGCGATGTTGAGTAAACCTTCAGACACATGACCAAGAGTTAGAGTAATTAATCGCACCACATCATCGATAAAAACATGGTCGCGTTTTTCTTCGCCATTGCCAAAAAGTGTGATTTTAGAATCTTTCAGTGCGGTTCTTGCAAAGCGATTTGGACCATAGCTGTTATGTGTATCATGTGGGCCGTAAACAGCGCATGGGCGAAGAACTAATGTCGGAGTCTTGTGTTTTTGCGCACTAGCTTTAACAGCGTGTTCACGAGCTAAATGCATGCATCCATAGAGAGTGGCAGGTGCTGCATAGGATGTTTCACTTACTGGGTTAATATCATCTGCGTAAACAGCATCAGAGCTAATGTAAACAAAATGGGCCAACTTTTTTTCTTCCAAAAATTCTGACACATTCTGAGCCATGCTCATGTTTTTAATAAGTGTGGCGGTGTCTTTACCTTTTTCAGGTGTAAGAGCTGATAAAAGAACAACAGTATCTGTGCTTTGAATTTTTTCTTTCAAAGTTTGAACTGCACTCTTTTGCATGAGGTCCACATCTTTTGAAGAAAATGCGAGCACATTCACATTTTTACTTTCGAGATGAGCTTTGAGTTCACGGCCGATGAATCCTGAGGCCCCAAGAAGTACAACACGTTGAGGTGCTAACCATTGAGCCTGATTATGCTTCATCATAAATTTACTCCAAGTTTAAAGTATTCAAATCCAAGTTCTTCACAATTTTTAGGATCCAGCATTCCATGAGGGTCAATCACTGTTTTACCCTTCATTACAGCCTTTGCCTGTTTTAAATCAGCTTTTGTAAATTCACTCCAAGGCGTCATAATTAAAAGGGCATGGGCATTACGACAAGCCTCAATGGCATTTGAAGTTTGTTTAATTGTTCTACCTTCAAGATGCTGGGGCAACACTGCTTGCGGGTCATATATCTGAACATTCACACCCTTCATTCCCTCAAGGAGTGCTACGGCTGGAGAGTTTTTTATAGATTTAGTCTCTTGTTTATAAGCTAAACCCCAAACTGCAACCATAGCATCTTTATGTTTTGAAAGTGTTTCGACATGAGCCGTTCTTAAAACCCATTCTTTTCTATACTGACTATTACTCGTGAAAGCATCGGCAACATGGGCTTGTGTTCCATGTTCTTGAGACAGATTTTGGATAGTGGCGATGTCGCGCTCGATGTTTCCACCAGATAATCCAAGACCAGGAGCTAAATAAGCATGAGGACCAATGCGTCTATCGAGTTTTAATGAGGGTGAGATTTCATACCAATTGGCGCCAATTTTTTCACAGATTTCAGCCAAAGTATTGGTGACAGTAACAGATGCAGCTAAATACATGTTGATTGAAATTTTAGCAAGTTCAGCACTTTCATAGCGCATGGGTAAAATGGGGCAATTAAAATTTTCTAGCAATTTTTTATAAACAGGGGGCAAATCT
Source organism: Oligoflexia bacterium (assembly GCA_034439615.1). Lineage (NCBI taxonomy): Bacteria > Pseudomonadati > Bdellovibrionota > Oligoflexia > Oligoflexia bacterium. The sequence goes on from JAWXAT010000036.1 coordinate 91,772, forward strand.
TTTTTCGGATCAGCACATCCTACAATGTAGCGCTCAGGAAAAAGAGCTCGCTCAACGGCTCTTCCAAAAATTAAAGTTTCAACTTGATAGAGAAGATTAAATTTTGACGTTGCTAGCTTTCGTGTAAATCCGGGTGGCACTTGGCTTAAAACGACCAATGAAGCTTGAGGGCGATTATTGAGATCAGCTTTTTCAATAACGTTGCTGATTATTTTTTTAAGATTTGTAAGATCACTTGTGTTTTTTTCGTCAGTGCTCACATCGAGAGAAATATAAATCACATCTGCTTTTTTGAGATCTTCCAATTTACTGGTGAAAGTGATCCGATCAGCGCTTTTAGTTAATAGCTCCTCAAGACCAGGTTCAAATATGGGAAGTTGTTTTTTATTAAGTGCATCGACCAATGGGGCATCTTGATCATAGGCGATGACGTCAAACCCTTTTGAGGCAATGGCGATGCCTGAGTTGATTCCTAAATGGGATAATCCAGCAAAACCGATCACCATATGATTCCTATCTTTGTCATTTGCAGATCTATTTTGAGTAACACCTGAAAGTGGCCTTTGACAATAGTTTTGTATCTGCTTTCACTCTTGATTTCCGCCACTCACAGTGGAATACTTCCGAGCTAAATCAAAACAAAGGTTGGAACGCGTTATGACACCCTCAAAACCAATAGTCCCCTATACAGATTTAGGAAATCAAGCCGCCCCTCTAAAAGAGCAACTACTTAACGCCGTCGGCAAAGTAATTGATGGTGGCAATTTCATCTTAGGCCAAAATGTCACAGAGTTTGAAAGAGCTTTTGCGCGTTATTGCCAAACAGAATACGCCACAGGTTTAGCCAATGGTACTTGCGCACTTCATTTGGTACTGCGTGGCTTAGATTTCAAACAGGGCGATGAAGTTATTACAGCGCCAAATTCTTTTATCGCCTCAGCTTCATCCATTGATCTTGCAGGTCTACGTGTTGTTTTTTCTGATGTCCGTGAAGACATGAATATGGATCCAGAAAAAATTGAGGCAGCTATTACTCCCAAAACAAAAGCCATCATGCCCGTGCACTTAACGGGAAGACCCGCACCTATGAAAGAAATCATAGCTATTGCAAAAAAACATAAACTTTTTGTTTTAGAAGATGCCGCTCAAGCTTTGGGCGCGACATTAAACGGTCAACGTGTAGGAAGTTTTGGTGATGCGGCTTGTTTTAGTTTGCACCCACTCAAAAATCTTTTTGCCTTCGGTGATGCAGGCATGATGACAACTCCTCGTAAAGATATTTATGAAAAAATGCTGAAATCCCGCACCCACGGTTTGAAAAACAGAAACGACTGTGAATTTTTCAGCTTCAATTGCAGACTCGATGAATTGCAAGCCGCTATGCTCCTGGTGACCATGACAAAACTTGAAGAATGGACAAATAAACGTCGAGAACTGGCTTTTTATTACAATAAAAATTTAAAACCCTTTGTGGAAGTTCCTGAAGAAGGCCCTGGTGAGTTTTGTGTTTATCAAACCTATGTCATTAAAGCTGATCGTCGTGATGAGTTACTAAAATATTTAAACGAAAACGGTGTTGATGCAAAAGTTCATTATCCAACACCCATTCACATGCAAGAGGCCGCTCAGCATTTAGGTTATAAAGAAAATGATTTTCCAATGGCACTCAAACTTTCAAAAAGAATTATGAGTTTGCCGTTGTATCCGACACTCAAAGTACAACAACAAGATCTCTTGATCGATCTCGTAAGAAAGTTTTATGCACGTTAAGTATAATTATCTTGATAAACAATTTGGTGATTTTGAAGAATACCTCCCCGATTTACGCGAACTCGTAGCCTCAGGTGAATTTACTCTTGGGCCGTACGTTGATCGGTTTGAAAAAAAATTCGCAAAATACATTGGTGTAAAACACGTCATTGCTGTGAATAACGGAACTGACGCATTGATTTTATCGTTAAAAGCTGTGGGAGTAAAAGCTGGTGATGAAGTCATCACCGTGGCCAATACATTCTATGCTACAGCAGGCGCTATCGTCGCTGTGGGTGCACGACCTGTGTTTGTTGATTCAGATGATCGCCACTTAATTGACGTAAAAAAAATCGAAGCCGCAATCACTTCAAAAACAAAAGCCATATTACCTGTGCACTGGGCCGGCTGCCCTGCTGAGATGGATGCGGTTATGAAGATTGCAGATCAACATGGAATTCCAGTTATTGAAGATGCTTGCCCCGCCACAGGTGCAAAAATTGGAAATAAAATGTGTGGCAGCTTTGGCAAAGTAAACGCCTTTAGCATGCATCCACTAAAACCACTCAACGTCATGGGTGATGGTGGAATGATCGTCACCAACGATGATAAATGTAATGAATGGCTTAGAGTTTATCGCAATCACGGCATGGTCGATCGTGACCACATTGACATGTGGGGAATCAACGCCCGCCTTCAACCTTTTCAAGCGGTGATTGGTTATAAACTCCTCGATAAAATGGAATCCGTGATTGGGGAGCGCAATCGCGTGGCCCGTCAACTTGATAAGGGCTTAGCTGATCTGCCAGATTTTGTACGTGTGCCACGTCGCCCCGAAGGTATGCGTGAAGCTTATCAATTATATTTGGTGCGCGTAAAACGCCGTGATGAGTTACTTAAGTTTTTAATTGATAATAAAATTGAGGCCAAAGTTCATTACCCTTTACCACTTCATCTGCAAAAACCTGCTCGCGCGTTAGGTTATAAAGAAGGTGATTTTCCGGTAGCAGAACAAGAAGCAAAAGAGATTATCACATTGCCAGCACACCAATATATAACACCTGAACAAGGTGATTTTATCATTGAGCGCATTCACGCGTTTTATAAAAAATAATCAAAAGTTAAATTAAAATGGCCCCGACAGAGTGCCGGAGTGGGATTTATTTGTAGTGCTAATATGGTGAGAAAGGGTTGATTCACCAGAGAGCATTTGAGTTACTGCGTTTACAATATCTTTTGCCATTGGGTAATAATGAACATCAAGAGCGTAACTTGCCGGAACCGGGTGATTAGGCCATGTGATAGCCGAAGGTGCGTGCTTGAGTGCTTTGAATATTTTTTGAGTGACCTCGCTAATAATTGCAGAAGCTACTCCAAAGTGTGGCCAATCAGAATCGGCCACCAAGAGATGTCCTGTTTTCTCAACAGAAGTCATGATCGTATCAAAATCAATTGGCCGAACAGTGCGCAGATTTATAACCTCAACAGATTTACCCAGTGCTGCTAATTTCTCAGCAGCAATCATAGCCTCTTGAACCATGGGGCCAATTGCAATAATCGTTGCGTCTTTTCCTTCAAGCATCACGTGAGCTTTGCCTATGGGTATTTGATAAAGCCCACCTGGAACTTCACCCGTATCACTGTGAAGCCAGCGATGATCGATGTAAATCACGGGCTCATCATCTAAAATTGCAGAAACCATCAGCCCTTTAGCTTCAGCGGCATTTGCTGGAACAACCACTTTCACACCAGGTGTAGACGCAGCGAAACCATGAAGACTTTGTGTGTGCTGAGGCCCATTACCCCAGCCGCGCCCAACGATTCCACGAATAACACATGGAACTTTTTGCTGACCACCGAACATGTAATACCACTTTGCCATGTGATTACCGATTTGATCCCAGGTGAGTGGTAAGAAGTCCACACGGTGATGTATCAAAACAGGGCGTAATCCTAAAGTGGCGGCTCCGAAAGCAAAACCCGTGAGCATTTGTTCTGCCAGCGGCCCCTCAACAACGCGCTCAGGACCAAATTCTTTATACAAGCCGTTGAGAGTTCCAAAAACTGCTTTAGGGTCAATCAAACCTACTCCCACCAAAAACACTTCTGGGTGGGCTCTCATTGTTTGAGCATAGGCATCTTGAATGGCTTCGGTAAATTTCATTACGGACATGAATAACCCTCAGGAATCATAGATGTCGGAAAGGGTGCTTGCCGGGCGAAAACAAAAGCAGCGTCAATTTCATCTTGATGTTTTTTTCGTAAGCGCTCTTTCGCATCACTTGAAACAATCGTTTCTAAAAAAGCAATGGGGTCTTTTAATTTCCAATCATCTACTTCTTTTTGTGTTCGGTAGCCAACGGAGACATCGTAGTTAGGGCCGCAATGTTCTAAAATGCGATATGTTTTGCACTCAATAAATGAAGGGCCTTCACCAGCGCGAGCTCGCGCAACAGCTGCGTTCATCGCCTTGTAAACTTCAAGGGCATTGTTTCCATCAACTTGTACTGAGTTTACACCGAATCCAGCTCCGCGTTTATAAATTGGGACATCGGGTTGTCGTTCGTTGATCCAGGTGTTTGTTGCGAGACCATTATTCTCACAAATAAAAATTACAGGTAATTTTCTTACAGCTGCAAACATCAATGATTCTTGAAACAAACCTTCTTCAGAAGCCCCATCGCCAAAAGCTGCGATGGCAACATGATTTTGTTTTTTATACTTAATCGTAAAGGCCGCACCAACAGCATGGGGTATGGCTGCTCCGACGATGGCAGTCGTTCCTTGAAATCCAACTTTGAGATCGATGAGATGCATGGAGCCGCCAAAACCACGACTGCAGCCTGTGGCTTTTCCGAAAAACTCGCTGACCATTTCATCGAGATTTCCACCTTTGGCTAAATACCAACCATGTGAACGATAATAAGCGTAGGCAATGTCGTCTTTGGTGAGATTAGCGCAAACCCCAGCGGCGATGGCTTCTTGCCCTGTGCATAAATGAATGGGAGTTTTCATCTCCGCTTTGGGATATTCACGAGCAAGGGCATCCTCGAGCATGCGAATTCTTAGAGCTAAAGAATAAACCTTTTCGATAACTTGATGATCTAATTGAGACGCGTTTTGTGTTGCCATAGATGGAAGTAACATAAAATGGACCACCACATTATGGCAACAGAAAACCCCTAGCTTCTTGTTGCAATGGAGCTTTAGGCCACTATATTGTTTACCTTACTGATTCAATATAAGGTGACCACCATGGCTGAAGTAAATCTTTTAGATAAATACCCCAAAATCAAACGTAATTTAGATGAGAGAGCCGCTTCTACCGACGATGACAGGCAAATCGCAAAACAGTTCGGAAAAGAATACTTCGATGGCACTAGAAGTACGGGCTACGGTGGTTATCGTTATGATGGTCGCTGGAAACCTGTAGTCGCGCACTTTATCGAACATTACGGACTGACAAATAAAAGTCGCATCTTAGATATTGGATGCGCAAAAGGCTTTATGCTCCACGATTTTAAGGAAGCCTTACCCGACGCCACTGTAGCGGGTATTGATATTTCAACTTATGCCATTGAAAATTCGCTGCCGTCAGTAAAGCCCTTTGTCAAAATCGGCAATGCCATAAAGCTACCCTACCCTGATAAATCCTTTGATCTCGTCATAGCAATAAACACACTTCATAATTTAAAAGGCGAAGAGCTTAACGTGGCATTGCGAGAGATGGAACGCGTGAGTGCTAAAGATAAATACACCATCAATGACGCTTATCTTAATGACGAAGAAAGAGCTGCTCTGATGAAATGGAATCTCACCGCCGTAACTATCTTACATCGCAGAGAGTGGGAAAAACTCTTCAGCCAAGTTGGGTACAGTGGTGATTATTATTGGTTTACCCCTTAACTTTTAAACTTGCTGAGTTTGGTAAGTGTCGCGTTAATCCATTCATCATTTTGAATATTGCTTGTTCCCGTTTTACACAAGATTTTGAAATGATCATATTCAAGTGCCCATGTGGGATCAGATTGGGTCAGAGTTTGTACTTCTTCCGGAGGTCTCCCACTGGGTAAAACACGTTTACGAACGGTGAATGTGCTTGGCCCCCATTTACACAGACATTCAATATGAGCGGAGCCATTTTCAGCATACACATCGGCATGAAAAGTATTGCGCCAAGATAAGAGCGTTGCTTCAAAAAACAAGGAGGGGCTGGAGTCTCGAGTTCCAAAGTGAACGTGATCGTATGATTTGTTCTCAAAACAATCAAAGCTGAGGGGCTTGAATTCGCGATTTCTCAAATCTCCAAATAAAAAATTCGCAGTATCTAAAAGATGTGAGCCTAGATCAGGAAGAACGCCATCGCCCTTATCGCGCCAAACAGAATTGCGCACATCGCGAGCCGTACCATTGCCATAAAAAAACTTTGCCATATGAATTTTGCCCAAAATGCCTGACTCAATACACTTTTTTAGATTAATAAAATGTGGCTCAAATCGATGATTGTAAGCCGTATATGCTGTGGTTTTATTTTTTTCGGCAAGCTGCTGAAGTTCGACAAGTTGATTTTGATTTTCAGTCAATAATGGTTTTTCAACCAATACGTGTTTCTTATTTGAGAGGAGATAATGAAGCAATTCAAATTTTGGTTGATCAGGAGTACAAACCAAAGCCGCATCATATTTATCAAGAGGCACTTCTTTAATATTTTTGTAATCAGCATTTGGGTTTACTGGATCAACAACTCCAATGACATCTTTTCCTGCGATTGCCCGACGCTTATGCCCTTGGATACCAAGGCCAACGACAATGACCCTCATGAATATTGAGCTCGTTTTTCGTTGATATCGAGAATCTTCATGACTTCTTCAGGGGGCACGGGGTTGTTACCCTCATGTTCGCAAGCGACTGCGGCAGCCATAGAACCTAAAATAGACGCGATAACTTCAGACTTTGTCGCAATAAGTGCAAGTGTGGCGTAAGAGACAAGTGCGTCACCCGCCCCGACTGGATCCACAAGTCTTTCCACAAAAGTATCGATGGTGAAAAATGCCCGAGGATCGTTATCATCATTGCGAGGGCGATACGTGATGATCCCCCGCTCTCCTAATTTTAAAATCAGGTATTTGCACTCTGCGGCTTTGTAAAGATCAAGAGCTAAAGGGCGAATAACCGAGTCTTGATCACCTAAGGCAAAACGCGCTTCCCGTTCGTTAGGTGTGATAAGATCAAATCCTCTGAACTCTAAGATATTTCCCCAACGACTGGCCACTTGGCTATCTGCCACGCGCATCGTATTTTTAGGAATGGAATCAATCAATGCAGGAATCGTTCGGCGGCTGAAAATTCCATGTCTAAAATCACTAAAAACAACAGCATCAGATTTTGTATCACTAATGGAATTTTTAAATTCAGAAAGTACTTTGTCTGAAATCGGACGGTTATCCAGCTTATCAACTTTTAATAAATGATAACCTTTTGCAATAAACGCATTTTTTTGTGTGGTGGGACGTGTTTTATCGACGAGCGCATTGCATTCAATGCCTTCAACTTTAAGGTCATTTAAAACGAAATCCTTTAAAGGATCTTCACCTAATACAGTGGTGAGTTTTACTTTTGCGCCCGTTTTTCTCATGTGTTTTGCAACGACGGCAGCACCCCCTACAAAATCCACTTGATCTTCGTACTTCACACTAAAAGTTGGAGTTTTTGTACCGCTGCCAATCATGGAGCAATGGGTGTAAGAATCCACGATTGTGTCACCAACAACATGAAGGGAGATGTCTTTAAAAGCAGAAAGAGTTTTTCGAAGATCATCGAAAGTAATGTTCTCTGATTTCATCAAAGTAACAAGTTTATCAATTGAAATTTTTGGCGGTGTATTTTCGATAATGGCCGATGAAGAGTAGACCACATCACCTGGTGTGAAGATAATCTCTCCGCCGTAGCTTTCAAGAACATCTATTTCTTCTTTAGTTTTGGGGGGAATATTAGTCGTATTACTGTAATCATAACCTTTGGCGAAATAATCAGGTTGTAAAAACTTGAGATTCTCTAGCGGTGTTGAACGCTCGTCAATAATGACATAATCAACTACTTCGAGAGCCGCTAAGTTCATGGCGCGCAATTGTTCAGGCACAAAGGGTCGCAGCTGACCTTTGTTGATAAAAATATCACTGGTGAGACTTGCAATCAGAACATGGGCTTTTTCTTTAGCGTAGATAAGATGACGAATATGGCCTGGATGAACAATGTCAAATGTGCCGTGGCACATGATCACAGATTTTTTGCGAGGGCGAGGGCCAATGATTTCGCGCAATTCTTCTCTGGTTTTAATTTTGCGCTTAAAGTCCTCGGGTTTAGTTTTTTTCGCCATGCAATAAGTCTCCTAATTGGGCAATACAACCTGTTTCACTAGTCTTATAACGACCTCAATATAAATGTAAATTTATACCTTGCGCAATGGGGAAACCATTGAAAAAGCCTCAGTCACCACTAAAATCCTTAATGGGCTTGCTTAGAGGGGATTTACGACTTGACTCCGCAGCACTGCGCTATTAAAATTAAGCTCATTAAAAAAATAAATTCGAGGCGGCATGCAAACAGACAAATTGGTTACCGAAAACCGAGAAACAAAAGACAGTAAAATATTCAAACGCGGTGATGAGATACTCAATCGTATCTTTCCAAAAAGGGAAATCAAAAAAACACTCCTCATTACCCCACCAGACGCAAGCAAAGAACTCTTTCGTATGGAAACCGCAAGAAGGCTGCGTTACACAAATTACCCTCCTTACGGATTAGCTGTCTTAGCAACCCAACTTGAAAAAGTGGGTGTAACCGTCGAAATACTTAACCTCAATCATACCGTGATCAAAGCCGCCACTGAAACTAATGATCCAGAAAAATTTGATTTTGACGCTGTCTGGAAAGAAGCACTCGTTAAAAAACTCAAAGAATTTAATCCAGATATGGTTGGTATCACATGCATGTTCACTATGACTCACACCTCTCTAAAGCGAGTTTGTGAACTCATAAGCACCCATAAAGTGCCAATTGGTATTGGCGGTGTTCATGTGAGTAATGATGTTGAGCGTGTACTCAAAGATATTTCCTCTGCTGATATTGCGTTTCTTAAAGAAGGCGACAACAGCCTTAAGAATTTTATTCAAGTGGTGAATAAAAAATCACCGGTCAATATTCTCGGCCAAACAATACTTCGCGAGGGCGATGAGTATGTTCGTTTTTTAAACGATCTTCGTCCTAATTCAGAAGATCTTAATGTTTTGCCTAGCCATGACCTCATCACAGATCTTTCCAATTATTCAAATCATGGCACCGTCGGTGCTTTTTATTGGCTCAGACCCAAGGGAACAAAATTTGCCACAGCACTTTCTAATCGCGGCTGTCGCGCTCGTTGCACTTTTTGTAGCGTGAGAAACTTCAATGGTACCGGTGTTAGACTAAGATCAGCCCGCGTTGTTGTTGATGAACTTGAGCATTTACGTGATGTTCACGGCATCACTCACGTTATGTGGCTCGATGACGACTTGTTGAATGACAAAGAATCCGCAATGGAACTCTTTAATGAAATGGTGAGACGTAAACTCAATATGACTTGGGACGCCACCAATGGCCTCATTGCATTTTCGTGCACTGAAGAGATGATTTCCGCAGCAGAAGCTTCAGGTTGTGTGGCTGTAAATATCGGAATGGAATCGGGCAATGCAAAAATACTTCATGAAGTTAGAAAACCAGGTAAAGTAGAAACCTTTCTTAAAGCCGCAGAAGTTCTTCGAAGACATCCAAAAATTTACGCCAGTGTTTTATTGATGGTTGGTTTCCCAGGTGAAACTTTAAATATGGTTTTTGACACCATTAAAGTAGCTAAAGAAATGGATTTAGATTGGTACAGAATCAGCCCACTTCAGCCACTTCCAAATACCCCCATATACGATTCCATGGTAGCTCAAGGATTATTACAAGATATGGATACTGCAAAAACAGTATTCCAAGGTGGTGCATACGGTCGTCAAATTGCAATTGAAGCAGGCATAAGTCTTTCAACTCCGAATTTCGAAGAGGCTTTTAAAGAAATCAAACCCGATCAAATTCCCAACAGTGAACAAATCACGGATATTTGGTTTTATATGAACTACCATCTTAATTTTCACAGACTTTTTCATGAAGATCGCCCTATAAAAATTAAACAACAAATGGCCAATCTTCAAAACTTGACTGATGTTATTGCACCTGAAAATGGATTTGCTTTATACTTCCTTGCGGTTCTTCAACAGCGCACCCAAGGTTTTATCGAAGCAGGGCTTGAAGAACGTTTGCAACGAAGACTCAATACATCAGATTACTGGCGTGATCGTCTCAATGCGTTTGGATTAAGTACTAATGATTTCAACTCGCCAACTTTTGGAAGAGCAAGCAATCCTGTATCTGGGTTATGAATCAAACAGAGACACACAAAGTAAATGATAACAGTCAAGAGTTGACGCGCACTGAATTTTGGAATGCGCTCAATCAAAATTCAAAAATCAAACCGGATATTTTTGACTGTCAATTTACCAAGAGTTATTTAGCTGCTCCTGAAAATTACGAAGCCATTAAAAAATCTGTATTTGAAATCATTCTAGGTTCATTACCAAAAAGTGAAATTCACTCAGTGAAGACTCCAAATGATTATGAACGCATCATTGAACAGATCAATGGTACAAAATCACTGGCTATCAAAAAAAACTGGGACCTCTTTGTAAAACTTGAAAAATCAGTGATCGATGAACTTGATCGCTTGGGTTTAACTTCCTTGATAAAGGGAATTGAATTCCCAATTAATGTTCGTGTCGCACACGGCAGAGCACCAGAGGAATACAAAGAGACCGATTATGCCACTGATCATCTTCATAGTGATTTATGGGCTGGGGAACCTGACGATATTATAAATTGTCTGATGTACATCGATGGCGATCTCAAATCGACGTATATGGAACTTTATAACCCCTTAGAATCTAAAGTTGCAGCCATAGCCTCTTTTAACGGACCTTACCGCGCATTTGATGCAAAAATGGAAGGTATTGAAAAGGTCAATTACGTAGCTCAAGAAGGGCAATTCATTTTATTCGATGGCGTGTGTCCACACCAGACTATCAGAAAAGGTGGAGGAGCTCGCATCAGCATTGATTTTCGAATCAGACGTGTTGACCCCTACAAAAATACTGAAGATAAGCCTTACAGAAGTGGGATGTGGGGGAAATATTGGTATCTTGATTCAAAAAGCGAAACATTCCAACAGCGCTGCGAAAACGAATTAATAAAACTGCATGAAAGTAGACTAGAAGTTATTCCAAAGAGAACAGCTTGGATCACCAAAATGAACAATCTTTCAAAAGCCACTGCCCCCTAACAAACTAGATTGTCGGTTTGTTAGAAAGACCTAGATCATGATAAAAATCTTGTTTGCGTTGGAAAATCAGAGATAATTCTGAAGGTGCGCTAAAAAAAGCAGTGTCCCCAGTAGTTTTTGATATCTCACAATATAAATATTTGGCTTGAAGATGTCGCAAATAGGGTTTGATGGTGAGACTTGTTTTAAAGCATTCAGCGGCCTTTTGATATCGATGTGCACCAAAATAAATATTCCCGATAAAATCTGAATGAAGAAAAGCACCAGGTCGAAGACTCAGTGATTTTGTGAGCATTTTATCCGCGAAGTCATCAAGACGCGCATCTTGCAAAAGTTTTCCTGCCCTAGCCATGGTGTAATAATCTATGGGGCTCTTTGTGATGGCATCATTGATAAAACCAAGAGCCTCATCTTTTCGTGAGACTTCAAGCAACAGGTTGCCGTAAGTCAGCAATGCCTGATAGTTGTCGGATTTAGGTGCGCACAATTCTATAAACTCGTTAATTAAAGTTTTTCTAAATTCATCAGCATCCGGCTTTGAAGATGATGTTCTGGCAATGCTTAAAAGTAAAGCGGCACATGAATCAGGTGAAATCGTAAAAAGTTTTTTGCAAAGACTTACTACGAGATCAAACTCACCTGCTCGAACCGCAGTTTTTGCCAATGAATTACAGCGTGTTAAATCTGCATCGCAGTTTTTCTCAAGATCTTGAAATATCTTTTTTGCATTCAAAGAATTTCCAATGAGAGCTGTGATTTCAGCGCGTTTAAGCTTAAGAAAATAATCTTCATTGCTCGCATTTTCTGTTTTGCTTAAAACCACTTCTGTTTCTTTGGCAAAATTAAATCGAGATAATAAATAAGCAAATCGTGTCAACCAAGTGGGGCTTGATGAGTCTTTCATACACTTCATCAAAAGATCACGCCCAGATTCTTTGTTGTGTAGAACCATTTGAATGGCCGAAATATAGGCCGTCCAGTATTCAGACTCATGCAAGTTACTTAAATGCAAAGTGTGCTTTTCACAAATCGATTGTAATTGCTGAGTAATTTTATCGGCTGAAAAATTCTGCTCATTCTCTGCTTTCAATTTCATCAGCTGGAGCATTTCATTTTGAACATGCCAAACAGCCTCAACATTGCGTTGGGTGAAACTCTTCTCACTCAGAGACTTAGCTTTTGTCTGACCATATATTTCAACAAATGGCTTTGTTGTGAAAAAAATGGATTTGTTTAAATTTTCAATAAACTCAAGTGGTACCGAAAGGCCATGTTTTACAAGGATCCCCTGAATCTGATTAAAGGCTTGGTCTGGTGAAAATCGTCGAGGTAAACCACTCAGTTCATTCACAAGCTCAGGTGAATTTGAAATAAATCCTGAAAGAAAACCATTCCACAATACGCGAAGAACAAGACGGCGCGTTTCAGGATTCTCTTTTTCACGAGTTCTAAAAAAAATAAATCTAGCTTGTTCAGATTCAGAGCAACTCTCAATCTGGTAGGCAATTTCAGCCGAGTTGATCGTCCAAAACCCGTCTAAGGTACATTCTGTGGGCTCAATGAGTGGTGATGATGTGTGTCCAAAGTGATTTTCAAAATAAAAGAATCCATCGTCTGAAATATTTTTTTCAATATATCGAATGTATCCCGCAACAATGTCTCGATCCATTTCTTGCATTGAATCAATATTGATGGCCACATCAAACTTAAAAGGCTGACTTTCAAGTACATAGGCATTAATAAAATTAATTCCGCCTTTGAAAAACTCTACATTATCTTCACCGGCCTTGTGAGAAGTTTTTGCTGCGGGAAAGTTGGCTCTGAGGGACCATTCTTGGAATGAAAGAGTTTCTGGAATATCGACGATATAGAGAGTGATCTTATCATTAAAATAATTACGAAGTAAGGTAACAACACCACCTAGGCCTCCACCAATTTCCATGACTGTGGGTTCAGAAATATTTTTTGCTTCAATAGCGGTAATAATCTTTGCCGCATACAAAACGTGATGGATAAATCCGCTGCTGTAAACTTGACCAAAAAGCTTAATGTCTTTACGCGGAGAGCCAAAATCACTCTCCCCATAACTCAACAATTTTTTAACAATCGGATCACTTGCATCAAGAACTGTACGATCAATCAAGTAATGATTATCATCAACCCACGTATTCACCTTACTTTCAGGTGAAAGCATTTCAAGCATTGGAGTAAAAGAAAAATTTGTTTCCCAATGCTTAAGGGTTTGGGCCCAGGTATCTGAAAGGTTGGAATTGCTTGTATTGCAATTTTTGTAATGCCCTACGATTTCTTGATGCAGATCACGTAAATTGGTCATTGTGATTTTATCCTTTTATCGAAATTTACAAGGACTTTAGGACTTAAATTCAGGTGATGTCAAGGATCTGACAAAAATTCTTGCCCCCTTCCAGAACTTACGTTCAAGCTCAGCCAGGTAGCCTTCACTGCAGTCGATGGGGTAACCCACCAAATAGAGATAACTAAAAATATAGCGGGCTAAAATATTATTAATGATAAATGGAAGACGGAGTAAACCACCCTTTCGTAGTGCCTCAAGTTCCAATTTGCTAGGCTTTAAAATGAGAAGTGGAAGGAGCAGGCGCGTCTTGCGGGAGACTTTCCCATATCCATGTTTTTCAACAAATTTCTTCAATAAGCCATTTAGTACAAGAGTATCAATGGTATCAAAATTGTCCTGCCAATCTTCATACTTTGTATGTTGCACTGAAAAACCATTGATAGCATTTCTTGCTGAGGTATCAGCCCAGAATGCCAGGCCATTGAAGGTACTTTCCAGTAAGCTATCATTCCACGCTATATTTAAAAAACTAGCCACCCGCTCCATTTCGCGGCGGGGATTTTCGTGTAACTGCTCCAATTGCACCTCTAGAAAAGGAGCATGTGGATACTTTCTTTGAACAGTGGTCCATCCAACTAATTGATGCTTATAATGTGTACGATAATCAGTGTTTAAAACCGACATGTAGGCTTCACGTAGACGGGCATCGCTGCTGTTTTTACTAGCCATAGTCCTTGCTGCCCTAATGTGAGAATTAAATCCTCGCAGTGGATGGCGCAACATACCCAGTGACAACATATCTGGGAAGTCAGCAAACACATTGCCAATTCGAGTCAAATCATTTGAAGAGTGCAAATGATAGAGTAAGACTTTTTTTGTGCTGATGTCTTCGCCTCGCGCTAAAGCGTATGCAAAATGTGCTGCGATGAAAAAATATTTTCGAGGAGAATTCTGATCAGAAATACCCTGCAATATTTCATGCATGTATTTTTTGAAAAGCGCTTGATCAACACTAAGACAAGTATTTTTATTAGGACCTAAATTTTCAAAACCACAATTGTTAATATCTTGTTTGCCATCAAAACTAGCAATATTCAAACGAATGAAAGCATCTAGGCGCTGCTCAAGACTGTTATATTTATTTATTTCTTCCCATTGCTCATGATGAAAACTCATAAGCATAAGAGAGGGTAAGTTTAGAACTTCAGGATGAGAATCTAACAAACTATGCATCAGTAAGGTTCCTGAGCGTCCCCAGAAATAAAGAGCTACAACCTTGATTTTAGACATGGCTTCTATGGTAGGAATTGTAGATTTCATTTCTCATCCCTTAGCTGTAATAAAGCTTTAAATTGATGACTGAAATTTTCTATCATAGCGAGGGTACCGGCACAAGCTCCGCATTTAATACGGGGTTTCGGCTGATTAAATGCATTCGCAGCACCATCAAAACGAGAATAAAACTTATTAGAAAACCCAAGTAATGCCACACCGCCACAGATATCCCACTCAGACTTAGGCTCAACTGAAAAGTAAAAATCATCTTGCTCAGCTGCCACTCTTAAAAGTTTATAAGCCACACTTCCCAATGGTTTTATCTGAGGTAACTGCTCTCTAAATACATCGATTTGTCCTTTAGAAAACTCAGTGCGACTTACAGAAATTTCAGCTTGGACTAAAGAAGTTTGAACAATACGAGATTTAGATCCCCAATACTCAACACCATTATCAAGACTACCAACTCCACCTTCACCGGTGGCGGGGTTCACAACGCCCCCTAAAATCGGCAACCCCTTACTAACGAGCCCTACTGAGATTGCAATTTCAGGAATGCCAGAAATAAATTCTTTAGTGCCATCGATGGGGTCTACGACCCACACATAAGATTTTGTAAGTCTATCGGTGTTGTCTTTATCTTCTTCTGAGAGCCAACCAGAATCGGGTAAAAGTTTAGTTAGTTCTAGTTTAAGAAATTTATTAACTTCAAGCTCAACTTTGGTAACAGAAGTTCCATCTTGTTTTTTGGTAGTGCCGAGTTCTTCAGAAGACTTATTTAAATGCCCCTTAATAATTTCAGATGCTTTGAGCAGTATATTTTTAAAGTTTGTGAGATTAACAGGAACCTTCATCGAAAATCAGGAGCCAATCGAATGATCCGATCAACTATTTCTTCAAAAGAGTTTGGAGCTTGAGAGGTATCTAAAACTAGATCTGGGGTTTTGGGCGCATCAAAGGGAAGATCCACACCGATGACGTCTTTCATCGCCCCTGATTTAACACCACTGTAAAGTTTTTTTGTGTCACGCATCTCAAGAACACTCATAGGTGTATCAAGATAAACTTCATAATAATTGGATATGTTTTTTCTATTCCACTCATGAATCTCTTGAAACAAAGACATCGTTGCACAAACTACTGGTACACCCTGCCCCGAGAGCCATTTACAAAGTTTAGATATTTGCTGAGCGTTTTTTTTTCGATCTTCTAAACCATGACCAAGATGTGAATTTAAAACGTCACGTACCTCGTCTCCGTCAATCAAAATAGATGCATGATTTTGGCTACGTAAACGAGCACAAACTTTATTGGCAATAGTAGATTTACCCGAACCTGAAAGACCCGTGATCCAAAAAACTGGGCCCGCTGCTTTCACACCCATTGAATTCATGGTGTGTTCCTATTGATAGTCAGAGTGTTTCCTGAGGTGAGTGCAAATTTCTGGGCTAATTCTAAATCGCGATGGGAATCTATTTCTAACCATTTTTCATTGATGGGTACTGCGTGAATATCAGTGCCTGAATTAATCAGCCCTTGTAAAAAATCTGTCATGTACAACATATCAAAATTTCTTTTTGTTGAAATAAGTGTGCGACCATCTTGGTGGGCCTTGCGCTCTTTTTCAAAAAGATCTTTGGCAAGTTGAACACTTTTACCCTTAAATGAAAGTAGGCCAATGTATTGGGCTTGAATGCGCTCAAGGGAAGTTTCTTTATTTCCAATATCTGTAATTCTACCATCGTCAGCCAGGCGAAGGCTTTCGGCATCATCTAAAACATTATCCACGCGTTTTTCCCAATAGCTTTTCCACTCTCGATCAACAACCACTGAAATATCATGGGGAGATTTTAAAAGTGCTTCTAAAACCGAAGGTTCATAGACGATATCGCCATAGCTTACGATAAAAGAATCTCCGAAATACTCAGCCGCACACCAAAGAGTTTGAAGCATATTGGTCTCAGCAAATCTTTTATTTTCAACAAAAGTGAGTTCTTCACCTTGAACTGTTTCTTTACAAAATCCCCTGACAACTACAATATTTTTAACACCAGCAGCCCGCGCAGTATTGGTTTGCCAATAAAGAAGTGGTTTTCCTTCTAAAGGAACCATACATTTAGGGCGATCAGCAGTGATGGGTTTTAAACGATTACCAGTTCCGGCGGCTAAAATAATCATGTTCATTTGAGAACTCCCTGACCCAGCTTAAGCCAATCAATTAACATGGCTTTGTCTTGCCCAGCTGAAGGACCTTTTCTTTCGGGATGCCATTGAACCCCATAAATTGGAAATTTAGAATGATACGCCCCTTCAACGATTCCTTCGGGACTTTTAGCAAACGCAATAAGTTCTGAGGCCAATTCTTTTTCAGTCAAACCTTGATCGTGATAGGAGTTCACTTGAAATTCATCTAGCTTAAACACTTTTGAAGCCTTGTGATCGACGATACGTACTAGATGATTGGCCCCGGTATGTTTTTCATCAGGACTCTGGGCCTTGATGCTTTTAATTAATGAACCCCCAAAATAAACATTTAAAAACTGCAACCCGCGACAAATACCCACAACAGGCAAGTTTTTTTTAATAGCGTACTCCACCATGGCCCGCTCTGTTTGGTCACGCACAGGATCCGCTCCCACGTCATTCCCATTGGAGAGAATCACACCACTTATTCCAGTGGCATCCATAAGTTCTGCAGGCGTATTTATGCCATTAGGAATAAAAATTGGAAGCACATTTAAATCAGAAAGTAATTCTACCCAATCACGACTGATAGCGTCTCGCACTTCGGAGTATGCTTCTGTGGTAACACTTCTAAGTGAAATGGCGATACGTGGTTTCATTTTAATATCCGAATTTGACGTTTGCCACAATCCAGCTCCATGAGTTCATGCTTTGCCAGCTTATCAAAGAGCATTTCTCCACAACCAATGGCAGCTGGAAGTCCGAATTCTGCAGCACGTATAGCCATATGTGATGCAACTCCACCGTATTTTGTAATGATCCCAGCGATGGGGTAGCTAAAAATCCAATCGTAACCGGGATCCGCTCGCTCAAGCAAAATGATCTTGTCATTTAAATTTGAAGTCTGTGAATTTTTATCTAATTTTAAGCAGTCAGCCACAACACGCTTATGGGTAATAAAATTAGGTTGGCATTTCATTTGGCTGAAAAAATCAAAATCAGAAACATCAGAAATAAGCGGCGGCAGATGAAGTGCTTTTGTTAATTCAAAACGTTTACGCGTAAAACCAATGGCTCTTTGCAACTCAATTGATGTGGCAGATGATGTTCCGTTGGTTGCCATTTGAATCAAAGTCTCAATAGATACAAAAGCCATATCATCCCGAGAAAGCTGAAACTTCTGGCCGAGTTTTTCAGTTAACATCAAAATAAGATTTAAATTCTTAGTAAATTCAAATTTTGAACTTTCACGCGCTGGTATAGCTTCCAAAATAAATTTCATCAGCGTCATAACATCAACATTCAAACCCAAATCTTTAAGAACCTTATCAATCTGACTGAATTTAGATTCGAAAATCTGACGAGCCTTATTGATATCAGGCTTGTGCGTTGAAGCGCGAGGTGTACCTGAACTACGAATATAAAGTGGAAGTGCTTGGCCCATGTTTTCAGAAAGTATGTCGTAGGTATCAGGTCTGAGATGGGCATAGCGACTTACAAATGCCGCTTCAGCAATCTGACCAGCGGCTAGCAATTCAAAATCCTCAGACATCTGACTAGCTACAGTTGAAATATTCCTAAGAATTTCATCATACTCTTCATCGCTAAGAATTTTTGCAGACACAAAAGATTTAAGAAATGCAAGGGCCACAAATGCATAACGAGCCAAAATAGAGAAAGGCAATGTGCCCCAATTAATGCAATCTTCAGAAAGCACACGCAAAGCTATTGCTATGGCATGGGGATTATCTGGCAGTTGAGATGAGATTTGTTCACGTCTTAAATTCAATTTTTCAAGAAGCTGCATCTGACTGGCAATACTTACTTCTTTTTCTTGGATAATAGATTGAGTTAATAACTTTAATTTTTCTTCTAGGTTTTTAATTTCAGCATCTGAAAATTTCGCAGCACTTAAGAGTTCTTTTGTATTTTTGAAATCTTGAGTGAGACATGTGGGTACAATATGAAACTCTATTTTATCATGAAGTTCAGGATTTTCTTTTAAGCGCCCGATGTAATGATTCACTAATTTTTCTGAAAGTGATGATTCTAAATTCTGAGGTAAAAAAGAATTTACACTTGCACGTACGTCAATATAGGGCCGCCCAAGAAGCGCAACAAGTAGCGGAGCACTCGTCACATCTTTGTAACCGATCAAAGCCCGAGCTTTTGCCCAGGTGCTATCGGTAATAAGTCTTTGATACAGCGAAAGTGCTAAGGGCTTTGGGCAAGTACCGATAATTTCAGCAGGATTCCAATCAGGCATAATACCTAAAACAGTGGTTGTACCTGACACTGCTGGATTAGGCTTAAACAATTGCGCAGAATAATCACGAATCAACGCTAACTCTTGTGCAAAGTCATCATCGGTGAGCGCAAAACGATTGCGATCTACAGTCAAAGGCCTCACCTGAAGAATGTAGACTTTTTCATCTCGATCAATTGCAAACTCAATATCGAGGGCATCGTGATCAATAAGTGATTCAAGTTCTCGAGCTGCAGCGATCAACATATGCATGTGCTTATCAGGATAAGGACCTTTACTTTGTTTTGACACAACCCACGTTTCTGCGTTTTCAGAACCTGAGGTGATTGTATCTGTTCTTGAAGTGGTAGTATCGCAATTGATAACAAGGTAAGGTGCGTTGGTTTCTAAATCACGGGTGAGTATGACTCCACTGTTTGTAACATTGAGAACTTGTGGTTGAACAAAAATCTGATGTTCAAGATCGTCCTTTGGAAAACTATTAAACACTTCAGTTATCGCATCAGAAATTTGCGAAGACTCTTGAATATCCACATTTAATATACTTTTAAAGCGCCCTGCTTGAGAACCACTCCACGCATCTTCACTCAAGGCACTGCTGCGTACAACTACAAGACCCTCATTAAAAGTTTTTTTAACGCTTGCTACAACTTCTTGAGGATTTTTCTTCCACTCAGACACTGCAAATCTAAATTGATCTAGAATTTTTGAGAAGCGAACGACAGGTTGTAATCTTTGAAGTGTTTGTGCTTTAGTACCAAGAATAAGTTTTGCTGCGTTTTTTGGTTTAGAAAGTGAAGCAAATTTAGAGCTGATATCTACAGAACTTAACCCTGCACCCTCTCTTGAAAGCACAGAAAAACATTTTACAAGATCATCTGTTTCATTTTTACTTCCGCTAGTTGCACGCTCACGAAAAAATTTTTGTAAAAGCTCTGAACCTTTCGCACTAACCAGTGCAACACCAGCAAAAGGAGTCTCAGAATTTACAGGCCCATCAACACCCAATACAAAGTCAGACTTACTGTCATGCATTTGCTTTGATAATAAATCCAGGGCTTCACGATGAAAGACAATGTCAGCAGAGCAAATATAACATGAATCGGTAAGCTCCTTGATGGCACAACCCAAAGCATCGACATCTGAACCTGTCATCCAATCAGCGTAAAAATGGTATTTAAGATCGGGGTAATTCTCGATGACCTTTTCAATATGATAACCGCCGACGTAGCAAACTTGTGACACCTGCAATTGTTGAAATGACTGAAGAATCCAGTCCAGTGCGCGTCTGGAGCCTTCAAATTCACTGAGATGATATGGGTAACTTTTATTTGGGTCGAGGCGTCGAACACCTCTGGAACTTCCTAGGATAATAGCTTTCATATCGGCTAAAACCATATGTAAATCCCAATTTACTAGCAATAAAAAAAGCCCCTCCATGGATTTTTGTTGCGCAGGTTCAAGTCACAGAAGTATTATCTTTTTCGATGAAAACAACCTGGGATTATTCTGATTTAGCCAATGCCTATTTAATGCGTCCGGATTACTCCGATTCAGCCATTGATGACATGCTTAAAATTGCAGGCATTCAAAAAGGCGCTAAGGTCTGTGATGTTGGCGCTGGTGTAGCTCATCTCACCTTGAAACTTGCAGTTCGTGGCCTTGATGTCACAGCAGTCGAACCTAACGATGCCATGAGAGCAAACGGTATTAAAAGAACCGCAGATTTTCCTAAAGTACGTTGGTTTGAAGGAACTGGTGAGCAATCAGGTCAACCCGCTAACACTTATGAGATGGTAACTTTCGGTTCTTCTTTCAACGTGACTGATCGCACGGCTGCTTTAAAAGAAAGCATTCGAATCCTTAAGCCAAACGGTTGGTTTGCCTGTATGTGGAATCACCGTGATTTAAAAGATCCTATTCAATCTAAAATTGAATCCATTATTAAATCAGTCATCTCAGATTATGATTACGGCACACGTCGCGCTGATCAAACTGATTTTTTAAATGAGAGCGGCATGCTGAGAGAATTGCATAAAGTTGAAGGTCGCGTACTACACACACAATCTGTAGAAGATTGCCTAGAAGCTTGGCGCTCTCACGCAACATTACACCGTCAAGCGGGTCCTAAATTTAAGCTCATCATTGAAAAAATCAGTGAAGCCCTTGACCAAACAAAACTCTCAAAAATTCAAATTCCCTACACAACCAATATCTGGGTTGCTCAAGTAAAATAATTAATTTTCCAACATTTTTATAAGCTACTTCGGATTCAACTCGCGATCACAGTATTTGTGTTCATTTTCGTACACAAAACGGTAATAGCGTTCCATGACTGGCTCGAATTCACGATTGTCATAGGGAAGTTTTGTTTCTGGTGGTTTATATTGCCCATCAAAGTAGCTCCAGATGTAATGATCATTGGGAACTTGCACAACATGATACTGATAGAGATTGGCGTAGCTTTCCTTTATTCCGAAGAGAAAAAGTGCTGAAAGCAAAAGTAATTTTATATTTCTTTTTTTACCAGAGTAGATCCACTTCTCAATTTCTGAGTACCCCAAAAAACACACAAACACGACAGGTATCACCGCCATGAGTGTTCTAATGGAATGAGGAATGCCCTCATTGGTTAAGGCGGCAGGAGCGTAAGAAATCGCAAAAACCGACGCAATATAGGCCCAGAAGAAATTACGTCTACGAATGATCTGTAAAAGTGCTGCAGCAAAACCAAGTAAATAGCATGGCAAAAAAAACTGATTCAATTCACCTTTGTATTGTGTGTGATGGCGAGAGTTTCCATCACCTTGAAAAAATAAAAAATCAGGCCCCATATGCTGAAAATATCTTGTCACAACACCCACGGGTTCCAGGGCTTTGACGACTTGAAATCTCTGCAAAGTTTTTTGTGCGTGAAGGAGATCATCAAAAGTGGGAATACCCAAAGCTATTGCTACTAAAACTGCTACGAA
This sequence comes from Oligoflexia bacterium, assembly GCA_034439615.1. Taxonomy (NCBI): domain Bacteria; kingdom Pseudomonadati; phylum Bdellovibrionota; class Oligoflexia; species Oligoflexia bacterium. Next base: position 113,947 of record JAWXAT010000036.1, read on the forward strand.
TAAACCCTGGCATCTTTTTAATGAGAACGGGATTCCTTTAAGATGTATGAAAATAAAAGGAAATGGAAACCAGATGAAGTAGAGGGATTTACTGCCGTAGTACATGTACAAAAGTGAAGCCCAAAAGAGGGCGTGACCAAAACCTCGTGCTTTGGACTCAGGCTTTTCTATAAGCCACCAACCTGTGGCAATAAAGCCCATCATGACAAAGCAGACACCTGCAAATTCAATAGGAATACGGTGGGGCAACAACATCCATGAGGATACAAGCAAGAATAAAGTCATCAAAGGATACGCTAGTGGAAATCGAAACTTGGGAAATTCTTTTGAACGATAAATAAAGAATACCGCTGCAAAAATGGCCGTAGCCCCCATAAACATGCTGATGATACGCGAAGAGTACAGAGTCAGTGGATAAATGAAGTCAGAGAGCGCAAACGCATAGATGATTAAAGGTGGTCTATAATCGTTAAATGCGCGAAAGTACCATGGTAAAAAGGTCCCGTATTCATCGGCACCTGAAAGGCGAATACACAGAGCATTAAAAACATCGGTGACTGAGTCAAGATGATAACCCGTGGGCATTTCGCGGCTTTTATAAAAATAGACATAGACGGCAATAGCAAAGACAAGCATGTTTGCCACAACATGGATTTTTTTAAAGATAGATTTAAGCATCTTGAATAGATTTCGTAGTTTAGGGGTTGAAAGCAAGAGAATAATGACCTAAGCAGTTCGTGTATGAATCATAGGGACACATTTTGAATATTTTTGAACTTTCCAATAATCTTTTGTCAAAACTCAATGATTTAAAAGTCAATTCACCATCGCTGCATCTTGTTTTAGGTTCATCATTTTCTGACATCTTTTCTGAACAAAGTTTTAAGGCCCAGTGGGAAGAAAAAGCTCAAATTACATTTAGCGAAGCGGGGTTTAAAGGCTCAACAGCACCTGGACACCGTGGGGTTTTTCACTATCTGCAAAATAAAAAAACCAAGAGTACTATTACTTGTCAGGTAGGAAGGCTCCATGGATATGAAGGCACCACTCCTCAAGACGCTATCGCACCTGTACTTGCCCATCGGCTTTTGGGTACAAAAAAATTTATACTTACAAATGCTGCCGGTGCATTAACAAAAAAATTTAAAGTGGGATCTCTCATGATCATCAAAGATCATGTCAATCTCACAGGATTAAATCCGTTAGTTGGTGCAAATCCTGTGAATTCAGAAGGTATGCATTTGGGCCAGAGGTTTCCAGACATGAGTCAGGCCTATGACCTTGAGCTTTCAAATAAATTAGAAAATTATTTTAAAAAATCAGATCTTCAGGTGAATCACGGGGTGTATCTTGGACTTCTAGGACCAAGCTTTGAAACACCAGCCGAAATAAAACTTTTTTCACAATGGGGCTTACACGCAGTGGGAATGTCCACTGTTTGGGAGACCATTGCTCTTCGTCATGGAGGAGCCCGAGTTGCCGGAGTTTCACTGATCAGCAATTTGGGTTGTGGTTTAAGTGATGAACCTTTGAATCACGATGAGATTTTAAAAATATGCAAAACACCAACCCAGAAAATGCTTCAGTGTCTTTTAAATTTTGCTGAAAATGAAGGAGCAAGTGATGAGTGAGTTCAGTCTAGGAATTCATTGTGACTACCTTCTGACGATGAGCGGTGGCTCGGGTAAAGTTTTGCATGACCAGTTTATTGGAGTGAATGGAAGTCGCATCGCTACCATTGCTCCTTGGGGTGAAAACAATTGGAAATGTGACAAACTCATTAAGGCTAAAAATAAAATCGTTATGCCTGGCCTTATTAATGGGCACACGCATTTATGCATGTCACTATTTCGAGGCCTTGCCGACGATCTTCCCTTTCATCAGTGGCTACATGAATATATTTTGCCACTTGAAGCAAAACTCGTTGATGCTAAGTTTGTACGTGTCGGTACTCAATTGGCAGCTCTTGAATGTATTCAAAATGGCGTCACCACTGTGTGTGATATGTATTTTTTCGCTCAAGAAGTGGCAACGGTTTTAGATGAAGCAGGGCTTCGTGGATTAGTTTGCGAGGCTATTACTGATTTTCCGACTCCAGATAATAAAAACTTAGATGATAGTCACTTTAAAATATTACAGCAAATGTGCGACAAATATAAAAATCACGAGAGGATTCAACCTTGTGTTGGCCCCCACGCTCCCTACACGTGTAGCGATGATACAATTAAAAAATCAAAAGAATTTGCGCTTAAACATCAAATTCCTATTGTGATGCATGTATCTGAAACTCAAAATGAAGTTAATGAATCATTAAAAAAATATTCAAAAACTCCTGTGAAAAGACTTTTTGATCTCGGCCTTTTAACGAATAAAACTATTTTTGCACATTGTGTTTGCATCACTGACGAAGATATTGATCTTTTGCAAAAAACAGGGACTAGCGCAATTTATAATCCAGAATCAAATATGAAGTTGGGTTCAGGAGTTGCTCCGGTTCCTAAAATGCTCAAAGCTGGGATTAAAGTAGGCATTGGAACAGACGGCGCTGCTAGTAATAACGATTTAAGTATTCTCAGTGAAATGGATGTTGGGGCAAAACTACAAAAGCTCTCTCATCTAGACAACACCGCTCTGACAGGAATTGATACTTTGAGAATGGCTACAATTGGCGGAGCTGAAGCTTTAGGCATTTCAAAAAATGTCGGAAGCTTAGAGGTCGGCAAGTTTGCAGATATCATCTGCCTTGATTTAGACTCATCACATATGCGTCCACTTCACGATGTTGTTAGTCAAATTGTCTATACCGCATCAGCTGCAGATGTGGAAACAGTGATCTGTCATGGATCAGTTTTGATGGAAAATCGAGAAATCAAAACTCTTGATCGTGAGAAAATTTTTAAAGAAGTGGATGAATACTATCAAATCATTAAAGCGAGTTTGAAGTGATTGAACATAACATTGCGCAAAAAATTGTCGAGGTTTGCCAAAGGCTTCATGCCAAAAACATGTTAGCTGCTGCTGATGGAAATGTCAGTTACCGGGTCAATGATGAACAGATTTACATAACACCCACAGGAATCAACAAAGCTTTTATGAAGATTTCTGATATCGCAGTGATTGATATACGAAATCGCGTCTTAAGTGGCAAACCATCAGGTGAGCGCTTGATGCATCTTGAAGTTTTCAAGCAATGCCCCAAAGCCAAATGTGTTGTTCACGCTCACCCACCCCATGCAATTGCGTGGAGCGTGGCACATCCACAATTACAAGAATTGCCTTCGGAATGTTTGTCTGAGGTTATTTTAGCCGTCGGTAAAATTCCATTTGTCACTTATGCAAGACCAGGTACTCAAGAGATGGGGGAAAACTTAAAACCCTTTTTACCACAATACCGCACAATGATCTTGGCGCGCCATGGGGCTTTGAGTTGGGGTGAGAGTATTAATGAGGCGTATAATGGAATGGAACGCCTTGAGCATTCAGCACAAATTCTACAAATTGCACATACTCTGGGTGGTCTTACTAATTTATCGCAAGAAGAAGTTCAAGCCCTCAAAGAAATGCGCAGACAAATTGGAGAAAAAACTTTGTGAAAAATCTCATATCCATGGGATTAAAAGTTGAAGCAGGTCGTGTCTTCGTACTCGATCAAGAAATACTTCCTCAAAATGAAATCTGGCTTGAATGTAAAACGCCAAATGACATGATCAATTTTATTAAGTCCCTTAAAATTAGAGGGGCTCCCCTCATCGGGGTTGGAGCCGCAATTGCATTAGCTCAATATGCAGAAAAATTAAAAACATCAAAAAAAAATTCAGATAATATGATTCAAATGATCCTTACGGCGGCTCACCAACTGCGAGATGCACGACCCACGGCTGTGAATCTTATGGCAGCCGTTGATCGCGTTATTTTAAAACAGCCACTTAATGCCTTAACTGTTGGGAACATCGTTAGATCAGCTGAAGATCTGTTTGACGAGGATGTAGCACTTTGTGAAGCAATGGCTGTTAACGGGGCAAATGTAATTGAAGATGGTGACAATATTCTCACTCATTGTAACACGGGTGGATTAGCCACAGCAGGTATTGGGACAGCACTTGGAGTTATAGCTCGTAGTTTTAAAAATGGAAAAATAATCCATGTGTATGTCGATGAAACCCGCCCACTCCTTCAAGGCGCAAGGTTAACAACCTGGGAACTTCAAAAACTCAAAATCCCCTTCACATTGATATGCGATAATATGGCCGCCATGTTGATGAAGCAGGATAAAGTTCAAAAAATCATCGTGGGTTCAGATCGTATTGCTAGTAATGGTGATTTTGCCAATAAGATTGGCACTTATAGTGTTGCAGTTAATGCTCATCACCATAAAATTCCATTTTACGTAGCTGCACCCTGGACCACCATTGATTGGTCTTGTTCTTCTGGGAATCATATTCCTATTGAAGAACGTCATGCAAAAGAAGTTCGTTATCCTTCAGCACCAGAGGGTTGTGCTGTGTACAATCCTGCATTTGATGTTACCCCCCATGAACTAGTAACGGGGTATATTTTAGATCGTGGATTTTTCAAAGATTGGAATCAAGCTAAGTTGTTAAATGATAAATCTTAAACGTCACCGAACAAATATTTGGGTGGCCCAAGTAAGATAATTAGTCAGCACCGACTAATTATCTTATTCGAAGCTTGCTCAAGGCAGAACCACTTTTTTGGACTATAAATGTAAATCCGAAAGCAAAGGCAGCGTAATAATAGCCTGTAAACATTTGCATGTACCTTTCTTCGACAAAATACGCAAATGACAAAAAGAGATAAAATCCTACGAGCATCAAAACAAGTGCTGACGTCACAACTCTATACCGCAGCCAGAGAATAACGATCCCTAGCACCACAATCAGAAGCCACAGAGCCTCTAGCACAGGATGGTCAGCCAGATAATATGTCTTAAGTTTGAGGGTCCACAACTTTGACATGGTTTCTTTGATGCCATATCTTATTTGAAAAAGAGGATTATGTTGTTTTAGGATCTTCCCGATAATGGGTAGTTCGTACGCCCTGAAGAAAATGACTTCACCGGTCTTAGTATCAATAATGGGATGAGCATCCGTGTTGTTAATAAATTCGCTACCAGCCCCCGCCCAAGATTCTTTTGACGGATCAAGATTTGGATCGTGTGACGCTTCAAGATATCTCTTGGTAATAAGTTTTTGCAAACGCCCGAATTTATCAACATACGGGTCAACATTAGCCGGCGCTGGAAGAGTAAAATATTTCGAATACGTCAACAATTCATTGAATAGCGTACCTTCGGGATACATTTGCATTGTGGTAAGGCCTGTAATTGCAGTTACTCCCAACGCCGTCATGAGATTTTTAAATTGCAGGGGTTTAAGTTTCTTGGTCAAAAATAAAAGAACCAATAGTGGCCCAACCAAGAACCCAACAAAAATGCACGAGACCTGCTTAATATGACATGCCAAAATTATGAACAACACACATGCGATCAAATAACGCCTGCGATGATGTCGAGCAAAAAGCGATAGAAGCAAAGTTATACCAATCAGAGAGAACAGTAAGGCCAGAAAAAATTCAGAGAAATTATACCCTGAATAAAAAGAAAAATGATTTGTAGGATCCAAAAATGGGATAAGAAGACCTAAAGCCGGAAGATAACCAAAATGCTTCAGAAATGTCGCAAATACAACCAAGATAAAAAGTGCCAAAATCAAAGGCTGAAAGAATCTGGTTGAGCAAGCATTATAAGCTCCCGTAGCTCTCATGCCCAATGAGATCAAAAACGGATACGCTGCCTGCCTGAGAAAATGAGGCAATCCAAAAGTCTTTCCTGGTTCAAAACCTTTGTGAGCAGAGATGTCTTTAACAAGATTTCCGTTCACATTCCAAATGCGAATACCCCCATCTCTCGCTCCCCCCGCCACCAATTGCCCGTCTGGGCTGAACACCACCGCTGTGACACTATTAGAATGTCCCTCGAGATCTTTCGCCTTCTGGGTACCCACTTTATCTAGCCAGAGGTGAATGGCTCCATCTTCCATGCCACCAGCCAACGCGATGGTGGTTTGATCAGGACTTAAAGCAATTCCCAGAATTTGGTATGGCATGTGCTGAAAAAGTGAATGACACTCCCATTTACCAATGTCCCCTTTTTGAGAACAATCTATGACGTTGGCGTTAATAGCACCCGCCAAAAGACTCCCATTTTTTCTAAAAACAACTCCCTCAACACTGTCTGGCTCTTGAATAATTTTGCTGACAAACTTCCCCCCTCTAGTCCATAGGCGCACCGACCAATCCATACTCGAACTTGCAATTATTTTTTGATCGGGACTGAAAGCAATACCTGAAATCGACGACTCATGCCCCCGCATGGGTTCTCCAACTGATTTTCCATCCAGCGTCCATAATCGCAACGTCCCGTCCCAACCGCCAGAGATAACTTGAGTGCCCTCGGGAGTAAAGGCTACGGCAGATACGGCGATTTGCCCCGTCTGAATTGAAAGTTTTAAGGAGTGATCATCGATATTCCAGAGTCGAATTGTGCCGTCCCATCCACCTGTTGCAAAAACTTTTCCATTGGGGCTAAACGCTATGGAGCTTAAAGCCTCTTGTTGGGCATTGATTGGTTCACCTAGGGGTTCTCCAACGCGGTTCCAAAATTTAATATAGCCATCGCCGCCAGCAGAAACGAGGGTGTTACCTTTGGGATGAAATGCCAAAGAAGTTTTGGTGAGGAAGGGATTAAAATCAGGTCGCGATCTGAAAATGTATGACTCTCGCCACACAGGTTGTTTTCCGGCAAACCAAAGAGCATAATTATTAAAACTATCTGCACTACCTGAGCCCGGCGCTTGGCAACTCTGCCAGCTTTCGCGGTGCCTGTAATTTTCTATTGAAAAAGTAATGAGTTGCATCAGGATAAAAATAATTATGATTCCTGCCACTAAAGTTTTCCACCGCTTTGCAGGCTTAAAATTCCTAGCCACGAAACACAAAATACCTAGTAAAATAAAAAAACAAATAAAGTAAAATCGGACGTGCTTATGATCACCTAAGTAAGTAACTTGCCCCCTCTCAAACTGACACCAGTAGAGATAAAAAACAAAAGAAAAAGCAAACAACAAAGGAAACCAAAATGAGGATCTCAATAAAGATTTTAAATTAATATGAAACTCCATGATGTACCTCATTTGTTAAAATGATAAATCTTAAACACCACCGACTACTTCTTGATAATTTCCTGATGTGATAATCTTACCACCACTTAACTTATAGAGACGCTTGCATTTTTTTGCAGTAGTGAGTCTGTGCGTAATCAATATGATTGTTTTTTCACCTGTGAGATTATTGATAGCATTTGTGACTTCTTGTTCAGTTTCATGATCAAGCGAAGATGTTGCTTCATCAAAAATCAGTACTTCTGGATTATGGTAAAGCGCGCGCGCAATACCAAGACGTTGTCTTTGTCCACCGCTGATTCGAACCCCTCGTTCTCCAACAAAAGCTTCTAATTTCTCTGAAGATGCTTGGACAAAGTCTTCTAGCTGAGCCATGCGCAACGCATTCCAAACACGATTATCATCTATTTCTGCATCAGGAATTCCAAAAGCAACATTTCTTCGAATCGTGTCATCTGACAAAAATATAAGTTGAGGTACGTAACCGATACTTTTTTGCCAGCTCGTAATATTACTCCAAATGTCACTTCCATCGATTGTAATCGTGCCCTTCTGAGGAGGCAAAAGCCCAAGGACCATATCAACTAATGTTGTTTTTCCTGCTCCGGAGGGACCAATAAATGCGACTGACTCACCTTTGTTGATATAGGCACTTACACCACCAAGTATCCATTGTGTAGAGCTGTCGTATTTAAAAAAGATATCTTTTAGTTCAATGGTTTTGCTAAAAACGATTGGATCAGCATCTAATTTAACACTTGGGATTTCTATGGATTGTACCCTTGTCAGATCATGGTAAACGACATCAATCGATGAGCGGTAAAAGCGAATACAGGAAAGATTGGTCATGATGCGAGTAAAAGAAGGCATGATACGTACTGCTGCAACTGCAAAAAGCGCCAGTACGGGCAAAATGGCTGTCATATCTCTTTTATTCCAAATCAAAATACAAGTGATGAGAACGATTCCACTCACAGCTATAGTTTCAATGAAAAGCTTAGGCAATTGGTTCATGGTGAGTGCATATCTTGTGGTGTTAGAATAACCGATTAGATTTTTTGTGTATTCATCGAGAAAAAAGTTTTCTCGTCCTAAAATCTTAGTTTCTTTTATTCCCCCAAGACTTTGAACAATCCATTTGTACTTTGCTTCAGTGAAGTGTTGCTGTTGAATTCCTTTAAGTTTCATTTTTGATTTCACAGAATAATAAAAAATCATTGTAAGCAGCCCTAAAGTTCCCACAGATGTGATTGCAGTAAAAGGCTCTATAGCAATCAATGCAAGGGTCATTAAAATGACAATTACAACTTCAGTAATAACGCTCAACATTGGGAGAAGAACTCCGTTTTGAAAAACGAGTCCAACTTGATCAAGATTTCGAATAAGTACTGCTGAATTATGCTCTAGATGATAGCTATAAGGTTGGCCCAGGTAAGTGGAAAGTAATCGCCGCGAAATACCTAAATATTTTTTAAATGTAATTCGATTTTGAAGATAAATCAGGCAGGCTAAAAAAACATTTTTAAATATAAAAAAGCATATCAATAAGACCCCGCAGATAATGATTAACTGGTGGTGCTCTGGGTGTCCCAGCCATTGATTTATTTGAGAAAGATACTGTTTTTTTGCTACCAAAGTAGGGTCAGCGATGATGCCGATAAAGGGCACAATGATACCTACTCCGATGACTTCAAGACTCGCACTGAAGATCATGAGGAAAATCAATAAGAGCAGATAATACTTCTCTCGGGTGCTGAATAAGGATAAAAGTTTCTTAATTAATTCCATAATGTACAAGACATATTCATCTGAGAACTTTTGCAAAGTCAAGGTGGTTCTGACCCCCTGGGTCTATCGTTTTTGATTGCTAAAAATGAATCCCCTGGCTAATTTGAGCTCACAACAATCAAGCGTATATAAGGAGAAATATTGTGGGCGAAAAGTACCTAGTTATCGGTGGCAACGGAATATTTGGCGTTCATATGATCAAATATCTTCTTGAAACTAATCCAAAAGCCCAAGTTATTTCAGTTGGAAGAAATGAAGAAAAAATCAAAGCCTTCTCTCTTTATAAGGGTATTGACGATAGTCGTTTTGCTTACCATAAGATTCATGCTGTTTTTGAAACAGAAAAACTTTTTGAACTCTTCGAAAAAGAAAAACCCGATTACATCATCAACTTCGCCGCATTAGCGGCTTCCGTCGCAGCAAGTTGGGATTATGCTACAGATTATTATGAAACAAACACAGTATGGCTTGCGAAAGCTGCTGATCATTTGGTTGGAAAAAAATGGCTAAAGAAATGGGTGCAAATCGGAAGTTCAGAAATTTTTGGAGCTGTTAAGGGGCCAGCCAGTGAATCAACTCCCTATAACCCGTCAACTCCTTACGCAGTCTCAAAACTTGCTGGAGATTTGCATCTCAAAGCTGTTTGTAAAGTTCGAGGCTTCCCAATGAATATTTTGTGGCCATCAAATGGATATGGCTCGGGTCAACAACTTTATCGAATCGTTCCGCGAACAGTTTTAGCTTGTCTTTTGGGTCGTGAACTTCCACTTCAAGGTGGAGGGGCAGCGGTGAAATCATATATTCATGCTCGTGACTTAGCTCACGGAATTTTCCTCACATTAAAGAATGCTGATATTGGCAAGTGCTACACCATGGGCCCCAAAGACGGTGGCATTTCAATTAAAGATTTAGTTTTTAAAACCATCACTCTGATGGATAGAAACCCAAATGATATTGTGAAAATCGCACCTGATCGTCTTGGTCAAGACGCCCAATATCTTCTGGATTCAACACGTATCCACGCAGAACTTGGTTGGACCCCCGAAATCAGTATTGAGGAGGGGCTTCTTGAAACGATCAACTGGGCAAAAACTTATTTGAATGATCTTAAGTCACTTCCCACTGAAGTTGTTTTTGAGCCGTAGTATTTCCGTCTTTAAAAAGCTTAAAAGACGCATCTGGATCGACGGGCCTACATGGCGCTTTATTCGATTTAATCAGGCAAAATGGAAGCGAAAACCGTTTCAAAAAAAGAACTCCACCATCCTTGTGGATATCTTCGATATGAACCCTCTTATTTACTGCTTTTCCAACATTGCAAATTACCTGGCTGAAGTTACAGATTCTTCTGTTGCGGCCTTTCATTTAGCAAAAAGCCTTTTTACCAAAATAGGAATCAGCGAAAGACGTTTAGAAAAAATCTATGAATCATTTGGAGCCGGTTTAGAACTTAAGATTTCAAGTGCCCATACAGATAAATATGAGGCGGCGGCAAAAGAATTTGCTACCAAAAAATTCAATGGCCTTAAAAGCAAATGGGACGTCATCAATATCGACATAGATGGTCTAAAAATCGGCGATCTTATCTATGACACATATTTAAGAAAAGGTTTTCATACTGTTGATATTAAAGACCCACTTTTGCTTTCAATTATTGAAGACGCTTATTTAATTTTTCAAATTAGTAAAAATTTTATTCAAGAACGTAATGTCAAAGCAGTGCTGACTTCACACACAGTTTATATCTCCCATGGGATTCTTGTGCGCCTAGCACTTCAAAAAGATATTCCTATTTACACTCTCATGGACAATGACGGCCTTGTAATCACAGATATCCAAAAAGAAACTTATTACCATTTCAAATATCATATTTATAAAAAAACTTTTGATACTCTACCTGAAGCAGAAAAACCCAAACTCAGAGCTCAAGCTAAAAAAGTTTTAACAGAAAGAATGCTTGGGGCAATCGATGCAGGCATTGCCGATATGATTCTTGAAGAAGGCAGACCGGGCCTTGCAGGCTATGGAGCAATCGCAAAAGAGCGCATTCTTAAAGACACAGGGCGCCCGCGCGTTATTGTCATGCTGAATTGTTTTTTTGATGCCCCTCACTGCTATCGAGATATGCTCTTTCCTGATTTTCAAGAATGGATCGAGTTTGTTTTGCAAAAAGCATCGCAGACTTCATTTGATTGGTATCTGAAGCCACACCCTGCGGGCATGGCGGCCAATGATCTTGTAGTTGAAGATCTTAAAAAGAAATTTCCTAAAATTACTTTTTTACCAAGGTCAGCTTCTAACAGACAGATCTTGCAAGAAGGTATTAACTCGATGTTCACTGTCTTTGGTACCGCAGCTCATGAATTTGCGTATGCGGGTGTGCCCACTGTGACTGCAGGAGATAACCCACATATTAACTATAATTTTAATTTTCACCCCAAGACCATTGAAGAATATGAAAAGTATATTTTGAACGCTGATAAATTAAAAATCGATATTGATAAAACCCAAATTGAAGAGTTTTTCTATATGCATTATATCCACACATTTTTGAGAAATGAATTTGGCGCACGCCTTATTGATGAAGAATGTGAATATTCAAAACTAGGTTATAAATCTAATGATTCCTCGATTTTTGATTCTTATATTCGTGGAGAAAACTCAGAAAAAGATAAAAAAGTAAGAACCTTTTTTAATAAATACTTTTCAAGGCAACTTCATGGTTAAAAAACTTTCCATCATCACCATCACCTACAAAGACTCTCAAGGGCTTCAAACAACCTTAGATTCCCTCAAACCACTCTCGCAAAGTGATATTAAATGGGAGCATGTTATTGTTGATTCCTCCCCTGAGATTAATAAAGCAGTTATTTCAAGCCTCCCCGCATCTTGGCCTTTGATTTACAAAACAATTCCCGCACAAGGTGTGTACGATGCTTTTAACCACGGCCTTGGCGCATCAAAGGGCGAGTGGATTTGGCTTTTAAATGGCGGTGATCGTCTTAAGTCTCTTGAAGCTTTAAAAATTGTTTTAAGTGAAATTCAGCAAGCGCGCGATATAGATTTAGTACTTGCGGCAGTTGCCCTGACTAAGAATGGAAAGTATCAGTACACGCAAATTCCAAATCGCCAATTAGAAAAAAATATTTTGGGCTCTCAAAAACTTTGCCAACAAGGTCTTATTTATAAGGCCGCACTTTTTAAAAAAACAGGCCTCTTCTCTACAAAATACAAAATTGCCTCTGATTATGAGCACCACTTCAGATGTATGCTCTCAGGGGCAAAGACTCTGCAGTGTGCAGATGTTATCGCAGAATTTGACATGTCTGGAAGTTCTGCTAACTACAAACTTGCTTTTAAAGAATTTAAAAAAATTCACAAAGAATTAAGATCAAAACTTCCGCTAAAATTAACTTTGATAAATGAAATTTATCGACGCAAAGATTACTTAAGAGTTTTACTTTTAAAGTTTTTTGCACAGAGCCCATTAGCTCCGATTTTAAGACCCTTGTGGATCGCCTGGAATCGAGGATTTCGTCTGTGAAAAAAAAATCCTTTGCGTATTACTGGATCCTCATCTACGCATTCGCACTAATTCTTTGCCCACCTCTTAAAATCGGGTCAAAAAATGTTTTTTTAGTAGAGCTTCTCTTATTCCCGCTGCTTTTAAAACTTGGTTATGCCCTTGTAAAAGGTAAGGCAAAAGCCCCACCTCGACCTCTTATCCTCGTATGGGTTGCATTACTTTTGGCTTTTATCTCAGGGCTTTGGCGCCAAGAATTAGCCAAAGAACTTAGCCTCTATCTCACTTATTTTTATCCCCCAGAAGGTGATCAGTTTAGATTGACCACAGATCTTACGCGCTATGTGCGCTGGACTTTAATGTTTTCTACACCTTGGATTATTCAACAAACTCTATCGGCAAAAACACTTCCCACATTCTTGCGGGCCATTTATGTTTTGGTTTTTATATCAGCCTGTCTAGCACTTTTTGAAATGGGTGGGTATATTAATCTTGCGCCCTATTACGGTTATGTGCGAAATGATTTTTGGGGAACCCGCTCCTACGGAACAGCCCAATCACCTCTTGAGGCAAGCCTTATTTACGGTGGTGTTCTCATACTTCTGCTTTTAAATCCGCATAATCTCTTAAAGACCAAAAGTACTATTTACTTTATCGCAGCAATTACTTACGCCCTTGCACTCATTGCAACATTTGGGGCAACAGCCTTTGTAGCAACGGCTGTGTGTATTGTTCTTTGGAAAATCAAATCATCTAGTTACATGAAAAATGTTTTCTCAGTTTTACCATTTAATTTTCTTTCGCTCAAACAGGCTAATTTTCTCACACGTTTTGAGTTATGGGGAAAGTGGCTAGCCGTGGTTCCAGCACATCCATGGATTGTTATTTTTGGAATGGGATTCACGAGCCTTGTAAGTGACAACAGTCTTTTTTTAATGGTGATGTACGGTGGGTTTTTTCTGCTGATAAGTTTTCTTTGGTGGCTTAAAACTTGTTTTGTAAAAGTTCCTGCTGAATTTAAAATATTTTTTATCTTTTGGTTTATTTCATGGATTACCCTTGATTCAGTGGGCTTTTGGGGAATCGGTCGCCTAGCTTGGCTACTCTTTGGTTTTTTCCTATGAAACAGGTCTTAATTATTCATCGTGAATATCGACATAGAGGCGGAGAAGATGTTTTTCTTGATGAGATTCTCATTCCCCAACTTAAGAAATTAAATATCGATCATAAAGTTATACTCCTTCCATCTTTAAAAAATCCGTTAGAATTTTTATTTATGGTTTTAGGATTAGAAAAACTCAGACCCAGTTATCAAAAGGTTAAAAACGAGACTAGGTCTAAAGATTTTAGCCATGTGCTATTTAATAATTTTATCCCCACAGTTTCATTTGCATTGCCTGGGTTTTTCAAAGCTCAAAATATTAAAACGCTCATGTGGGTGCATAATGCCAGGCTTTCGTGCGCTAACGGGCTTTTATTTAATGGCCAAACACCTTGTCATCGCTGTTTGACAACTGGGAGTCGTTGGGATTTTTTACAGAACTGCCATCAAAATCTCATGCAATCTTTTTTATACTCTCTAGTTTATAGATTTAATCGAGTACCTAAAAAAATCTTAAAAAATATTGACCAGTTTGTTTGCAATTCTCAGTTCAGCCAAAATATTCTTAGCTCCACTAGTCGTCATCTCGGTTTGCCAATAAAAGAATCAGTGGTTATTCCCATGCCTGTAAGTATGAAGTCTATTTCCACAGAATCCCCCACACCACCTCTTCATCCACCAATTGCGCAGCTTTCAAAGCAATTTTATTTATTCATGGGACGAGTATCTTTTGAAAAAGGAGCAGATATTTTTGCAGATTTTGCAAACAAGTATCCTAACAAAAATTTTGTAATGTGCGGAACGGGCCCCATGCTCGATGAACTTCAAAATAGAAAAATCTCAAATCTCATTTTTTTAGGCCATATCACCTCAGAAAAACCGTGGCTCTACACCCATGCACAAGCACTTATAATTCCTTCTCGAGTAGCTGAAACTGCCTCACTGGTAATCTCAGAATCCCGCGCATATGGAACACCTGTGATTTATCCAAAAGGTGGAGGTGCAGAGGAAACTTTTAATTCTCTCGGATGCACAGGTTGTAGCTTAGTAGAGTTTAAGGCCCAAGAATTTGCGCGCTCTGAGCCATCAAAACTGGCACATGATACCGAAAATAAATTTGAAAATCAGCTTTCCAAACTTTTTGCCAATTAAGAATATGATTGATTAAATCTGCGCTAAAAGATGATCAACGATCTTACGGCTTGCGGTACCATCACCATAAGGGTTTTTTGAACCACGGTTTTTAATACTACGATTTCCAGTTAAAAATGAAACTGCTGTTGACACGATACTTTCGGAGTTTACTCCCACCATGATAGAAGTTCCATATTCCACAGCTTCAGGTCTTTCTGTATTTTCTCTTAAAACAAGTACAGGTTTTAAAAGGCTTGGGGCTTCCTCTTGGATTCCACCTGAGTCACTCAAAATCAGCTCTGCCTTTTTCATCACCCAAACAAAATCAGGATAATCCAGAGGCGAAACCAGATGAACATTTGCCAAGCCACTCAAATATTTTTTAGCTGCAACAACCACTTTCGGGTTAGGATGCACGGGCATGACAAACTGTATTTCTTTAAACTGATCAGCCAATTTCACAAACGCTTTTAATATGTGTTCGAGACGATCTTCGAGGTTTTCACGACGATGCAAAGTAATCAGCACAAGCTTTTGATTTTTTAATTTCTGAAGTTCATCACTCTTGGGCTCAAAATTTTGCGCTGCTGTCCACAAAAGGGCATCAATGCCTGTGTTTCCTGTTACTAAAATAGACTCAGGATTCACTTGCTCATTTTTCAACGTTTCTCCAGCCTTTATTGTTGGAGCATAGTTCCAACTTGCAAGACGTGTGATCATGCGACGATTGGCTTCTTCAGGAAATGGTTCATTAAGATTTTGAGTTCTAAGACCTGCTTCAACATGTCCTATAGGAATGTGCTGATAATAACATGACAGCGCTGCTGCAAAAGCTGTTGTTGTGTCACCTTGAACCAAAGCTGCAACTGAACTTTGTTGCTTTAAAAATTCATCAAACTGTAAAAAGGCTGTGGAAGTGAGTTGCCCTAAGCTTTGATTGGGGTTCATCAGTTGAAGGCGCGTGTCAGGTTCAATTTCAAAAAACTTTAAAAACGGAAGGGCGATTTCAACATGCTGACCCGTAAACACAAAGTGTGTGCGTACGGCACTTTGACGTGAGCGCAATTCCCGAATGAGGGGAGCCATTTTAATGATCTCAGGCCGCGTACCGGCGAATACAAGTACTGTCTTCATTTCTACCTAAACTACCCCTTAAGCCCTCGTATTTTCAATATCTTTTGAGCTTGCTGGAGCACCTCATGATGCAGTATTTTTGGATCTAAATGAATATAGGACACGTTTCACTCACTTATCGCCCCGTCTTTGGGGGGCAAGATACATATATTGAAAACCTAAAGCAGGTTTTAAGTCACCGAGGCCACAAAAGTACAGTTTACCAAGCCGTCTCACTTCGACATAAAATCGACAAAACTGGCGTTCACGCAGTATTAACACCACCCGGATTTGGGCGTTTCATCGCTAATTTTAACTGGTACTACTTTAATTTTTTCTTAAAATTTTTTAAATCCAAACTTGCTAAAGAAGATGTGCTCATTGTTCACTACGCCGTTCACTACCCCGCTGTAAAATTTCATCCACGGGTGATTATTCTTTCTCATGGTATAGAGTGGCACACACCAGCCGATCAATGGGACGACGCCTTACGAGCAAGACGCGCGCGCGAAACTTTTAAAAAATGTTTCGTTGTAGCAAACGATACAGAATATTTACGATTTTGTGGTGTCGATATCAAACCTGCAACTAGATTTTTTGAAGAAGTACAACCTGGAAAATGGTTTGTTCCTAATTGTGTAGACACTGAGCATTTCAAAAAAGTGACATCGGATCAAGAACTCGCAAAGCTCAAACCCATCTTGGTGCCACGTAATATATATTATCACCGCGGCATTCATTTAGCGTTGGAAGCTTTTGGGTTACTCGTGCACGAAGGTAATACTGAAAACAGTATGGTCATCGTTGGTAAAATTGTTGATCAAGAATATTATAAAAATCTTTTAGAAATTATTAAAAAATATAATATCAAAGATCGCGTTTATTTCAGAGGTCATTCAGATTGGCAAAAAATGCCCGCACTGTATTCAGCTAGTGTGTGTACGATCATTCCAACGATTGATTGTGAAGGCACATCCCTTAGTGCGCTTGAAAGCATGGCCTGCGGTACCCCCGTCATCGCCACCTCTGTCGCCGGACTCAAAGATCTACCCTGCCTCCATAGTGAACCAGAACCCATGGCATTAAAAAATGCCCTCTTTGAAATGCTTAACAAACGAGAACATTATGCAACGAGACAGCAAAATGAAGTTATTAAGACTTTCAATTTAAAAAATTGGGAACAAGCTTGGACGAAAATCATAGAAAAAGCGTCAGTTTAAAAGACTGATCGACTTACTTTTCGTGCAAAGTGAACTGGCTCAGGTGGCAGGGCCGATTTTTGAAATTAGCTAAGCTACTAGAATTTTTAATTTTTCTTTGTTCAACCAACTACTTACCATGAAATCAGTTAGAAGTTAGTGGAACTGGGCAATTTGACAACTTTTTGTCAATTTGACAATTAATTGTCAAAACGCCAAAGACACTCTCCCGACACAAGCTTGCGATGCCTGCAAACATGAAGCAGAAATAAAACTGGCTTTAGTTAAAGGACACCATATAAAGCTTATATATATTTCTTTGAATAACATAGCATTTTATGCTATACTAGGTAAGTGGATGAAATGGACAGTACTGATTCACAGTAAAGTGACTAAAGGGCTTAAGAGACTTCACAATAAAGATATTGCTGAACAGGCATTTGCTTTAGTTAGAGATCTTGAAGAAAATGGTCCCATGGCTGTGAGATGGCCTCACTTCGGAAAGTTAAATGATAAAACATATCATTGCCATTTGCGCGGATCACGTAGGCCAACATATGTGGCTGTTTGGCAAATGGTTGATAAAAATACTCTTATCTTAGAGGTGATATATGTCGGAACGCATGAGAAAGCGCCATACTGAGTCGCATAAGGCGGCGAAAAAGCGCAACCCTGTGATTAAGGTAACTTGCCATCACAAGGACGGCAAAAAAAGTGAGATTAATATCTTAAATCACCCGCAAGCTGCGGCCCAGCTCAATAAAATTTTAAGCAATATGGACATTGAACACAATACTGTGTCGTCCGAGGAATTTTTTGAAAATTTCTTTCTTGGAGAATCAAAGCCCGCTGTCGTTTTGCGTGGAATGCGTAAACGCGAAGGATTCACTCAAAAAGAATTGGCTGAGAAGCTTGGAACAACTCAAAGTGTGGTTGCTGCAATGGAAACGGGCTTGCGTGCCATTGGTAAAAACATGGCCCACAGGCTGGCTGAAATCCTCAACGCTGACTATAGATTATTTTTATAAATTTAGGAGTTTTCTGTAGTGAAATTAGAGGAAGATGAGATGGGTAACGATCAAGAATTCCTTCAAAAAGAAATACTTCTTTTTATGAAAAAAACTTTTAGCCTTGATGATTCTGACTTCGAAAAAATGACAGCAATACGTTCCAACCGTTCAAGGGCTCTATCTAGCACTTCTTGAGTACTGCTGCTGGTTGAACTTTTCTGAATTGCTGGACCTATTTCATCGTTCATATTACCCCATGACCACTACTGGTGACGTAAAACCGTTAGATCCAAGATTAACTTTTCCGTTGTGATCGAGCCAGTTTGCTCGTCCCCATGGGTTGTTACTTATAATGATTTCTCGATGATCTACGTGAGCATGAATTCTCAAATCAACAATACGATTCTCAAGAACTGACAAATGTTCAAATTCCTGAAAGATATATTATGAATGAATCCACATAGAGTCCAAACATTTTGTCGTTAATGAATTGCACTCCCGGGCTAAAATTAGTCCAAGCATGATTTTTTAATAATGCTGATTGAATAGAAATTCCTTTTAAACATTGTATAACCTGCCGAATTTGACAAATCTCGGGGAACCCCATTTTCATGGTCTTTCTGGCGAGAGTCGTCTTTAGCCCCAACGACAAACAGTGTGACACCATATGTTCTGGTCCAGTTCGAAAGGCCATGTAACCCACACGCTTTTTTCTTCGGGCGGTTTGGAGAAATATTCCATCACTCTCAATTAAAAGCTGCTTAGTCGCACTTTCTGTTGTGGCCACTTCAATACCCAAAGATTCAAAGAGCTTCCCTAGTCTCCGCGTCTCATTATCTTCTTCAGTTTCGAAAGATCCCAGATAGAGAAGAGGTATCCCACCTTTTTGTTCTGCCTTTTTTTGAAAACGTGCGGCCAGCTGAACAAAAAAGTCCTTGGGGTTATGAGCGTCTTTGAAAATGCTTTGATAACTTGGCATTAATTTGAACATGATTTTTCGACTCTCTAATAAATCACCTATTCCCCCTAGACATCCCGCGCTGTCTTCCACCACCCGCCACTTGCCATTTTTATCTCGTATGATATCGGGACCAAACGGAAAGGCGATGGCGCTTAGCTTTAGTTTTCCAAAAACGCTATTATCATGATTGCGAGTGATAATAGATTTGAGCGTGGCGGGAGGAATGATCTTCATCCATCGCTTACCGCCCCCGTAATAATCCCAAAGAAAACATCGAATAGCTTCGGCTCTTTGTCTGACACCCTTTTTTAAAGTACAAAATTCGGAATTTGTAATGATGCGCGGTAAAGGATCAAGAAAATAGTCGCCTGAAAATAGTTTTTTCGAGGATCTGTGCAGCTGTTTCCTTTTGGATGCCGACATTGATCTCCACTGACTGTAGGGAATTTTGTAATGAGTCCAAACATTCCCATCAGAATCATGAATCTCATTGAAGTAGGCATTATCAATTTGTTTTGGTTGCACGAAATAAACCTCCTATTTTGATTCTGAGAGACTTGCCCTCACGGCATCTTCGGGTTAGTTCTTTTCTTGGGAATTCCCAAACCGCTGGTTTGCGAACTTAATCGCGCTACGGTTTAACCCGACGACTTGGTCTGCTGTTAGTTCGATTAGTTGGATGCTCACCAGAAAGATTATGCATGAGTTCCTTATGCTCGTCCATAAAGCGAGCAGCTTCTTCATCAGAAAATTGGGTAGGAATAAGTTCGGGTGGTAAAACTGCGGATAATCCGACATACTTATTTTAGGTGGAACAAAGAAGATGAAAAAACGAAGCAAAATAAAAAAGGATGCTTCTAAAAAGAATCAAACGAAGCGCAAGAACATACATGCCTGGCGCATATGCCCTCCCGGTGAACACTGGAGGCTCTGAAAAAATGCGAAAAACCATGATATTTTTTTTCTAGGATTCAGTGTTTCAGCGGCTGACATGCACCAAACACATTTACAAGGGCTAAAACAAGAATTTCCGTACAGTTTGTTGACAGATGACTTTGGAGTCCTGAATATGCAAGATTTGAAAACAAATACTTGCATTGCTGGACCCACTCCGTTTTCCGAGCAAGACAGGATTTCTCCCTACCCCTATTGGCAATGTTTTGAAACTAAGAATTCTAAAATGATTTGCGAACGCGGGAAATATGATCCACATGAAAAGGTTGTGATGTCCGTATTGGTCGTGTCGGGTACACGTAACGGAGAGTTACATTAGTTTATTAGCCGCCGGCCTATTCTTCTTTGGTCGTGTCGACTTTATCAAAAAGATTGGCTGAAATTTACTAAGAATGAAAGACATGTTTGTGTCTCTGGTGCGGATCATTCAAAAGAAGTTAGAGGGACAAAAACTGCGTGGACTTGGATCTTTGGCCGATATAAAACCCGAAAAGGTTGCGATTCTTATTTTCACGGCGAATGTGATGGAATACGAACCTGCGGGACATAGGTGATGAAAATCTTAAAAGCCCAAGAGCAAGTGATACTTTCTAGCGGTTATGCACCTTGAAAATACACTTTACTTTTAGTTATCTAAATGTAAAATGTATTTATGAACATTCGTAGACCCTACTGGGGAAAACTATTAGCAGCATCATGGAAGAAGCGATCCATCGTCTGGTTAGCCGGAGTCCGGCGGTCAGGCAAAACTACTTTAGCAAAGGCATTAGACGGCTTTACCTATTACAATTGTGATGATTCAGATGTCCAAGCCAATTTGAAAAACCCAAAGCCATTTTTAAAATCCATCCAAACTAATGGTGTTATTTTTGATGAAATCCATCAGATTGAAAATGCATCTCAGCTATTAAAAATTGCCGCCGATGAGTTTCCTAAAATGAAAGTTCTGGCCACTGGATCTTCCACTCTGGCAGCAAATAAAAAATTTAAAGATAGTTTAACAGGACGAAAACGAAACTTGCATTTCTTGCCGGTACTGGTGAGTGAATTAGAATCTTTTGGCGTCACCCTAGAAAAGAGAATGCTCCATGGGGGGCTCCCTCCGACCTTACTTAACCCAGAGCTTGACCGCGAGTTTTATGCAGAATGGCTTGATTCATTTTATGCCAGGGATGTACAAGAAGTTTTTTCAATTGATAAACGACAGGCTTTTTTAAAAGTTTTAGAGTTTGTTCTTATACAAAATGGACAACTTATTGAAGCAACTGAAATTGCCAAAGTTTCAGGATTGAGCCGCCCCACCGTCGTCAAATACCTTGAGATATTGGAAATAACAAAGGCTCTTACTATTCTTAAACCTTTTTCAGGCAACCCTCTAAAAGAAATTGTTGCCCAACCCAAGGTCTATGGTTTTGACACAGGATTTGTTTGCTTTGCTAAAAAAGATACCCAGCTTGGAGCAAGCGAGAAGGGCCACCTTTTAGAAAATTTGGTGCTCGAAACCATGCAAGCCAGACCGCTTTCTCAACAAATATATTTTTGGCGAGATAAACTTGGTCATGAAATTGACTTTGTAATTCAGACAGGAAAAAAAGATCTGCTTGCAATTGAGTGCAAAAGCCAGAAGCGCCACTTTAGTGCCAAAAATCTATCTATTTTTCGAAAGCTCTACCCACATGGAAAAAATATTGTCGTGACTCTTGATGAATTAGAATCAACAGAAAAAGTTTTGGACATTGATATTCATTTTATGGGGGCTAATCGGTTTTTTAGTTTTCTACAACACCAAATTTTATGAGATCTATAGTTGCATCCCGATCTTTTTATGGATTGGATAGAGGCCACACCTCCACATTGGAGAAACTGAGGTCGGTTACGTCTATCGAGGAGTTCGAGCATTGAGAGAAGATATTGGAGCCATGATTAGAAAGGAAGGTTTTATTTATGAAGACTAAGCGAGCATTGTTAATGGTGGAGCCTCAAAAACAGGCGATGGATAGAGCCTTTGGTGTTCTTGCAAAACCCACAAAGAAATATGCAGGCATGGTTATTATCAGCTTCCCCGATTTTGAAACCCTTGGCAGGGTTATTACTGGATCAAGAGTTCAACTCTTAACAGCTATTCGCGCAAGAAAACCAAAATCAATTCAAGAGCTAGCGCGTTTTGTAAAACGTGATTTCAAAAATGTGTATCAAGATGTGAAGCTCTTGTGTGAGTTTGGACTTATTGAACTGAAAAATGTTGGCACTCACGGATCTGTCGCACCCATGGCAAAGTTTTATGAATTGGTGTTGGCTGCTTAGTTTGTCTAAAGAGAGCTAGGCAATTTGACAACTTTTTGTCAAATTGACAATTAATTGTCAAAATGCCTAAGACACTCTCCCGACACTGGCCGAGGCCTTTTATAATTTAGTTAATTTTTTTTAAGATTAAGTAGCTCTTTAAGAATGCTTTTGTCTTTTTCTCTTGTCATAGATTTTTTAACTTCAATGAGATCATCTAAAGAGATAACTTTACATAAATGACCAAATAAATTCACTGATACAGCTTTAGAATTTATTCGCTGGAAATCTCCAACAGGATGTACCTTATTAAGTACATCTAATATGCCAATTGTTGTTGTGAGATATAAGTTTTCACTTTTCTGATTTGGAGGAGGGTAATCTAATAAGCTCGGTTTAAAGTTTGGGTTCATGCGATACCGAGGATCATAGTCTTTAAGGGCAATACGAAATTTTTCTAAATTTTCTTCACTTAAGACGGCGCAAATATCAATATCTTGTGTGACTTGTGTCGCACCATGAAGTACAGCTGCGTAGCCACCAATAAGTACAAAATCAATTTTATTTTCTAGCAGGGTCTTGAGTAGGGTGTTCAGATTTTGCATAAAGTTCTTCCCGTGCTTTTAATATTTCCTGTAGGGTTTCAAAAGCAAGTTGATGGTTAATAAGTCTTTCTTCGGGAGTTATGCTCAGGTTGTATTGAATCACTGAAAGATCAATATCTTTATCGAGATCATTCTTCATTTATAAAATATATCAAAAGATTGTATAAGACCCAAGGTAATGTTGTGGGGTTTGTTCGGTCGCACGACAAAAAAAACCCTCTGAAATTTTTTAGCCATCTCAGAGGGTTAGTTGATAATTGGCTCAGGTGGCAGGAATCGAACCTGCGACACAGTGATTAACAGTCACTTGCTCTACCGACTGAGCTACACCTGAATATAAGCGTCGGATTTGTACTCGAATCGAACTGTCTCGAACGAGCTCCACAAAATAAAAGAGCCCCTACCTAAGTGTCAAGAAGCCTTTTACAGATCTCCACCTTTGAGCACTGTAATAATTGACTTACTTATGGTCTTTAACGATTCAAAAACACCGGTTCCCTGCGTGGCCACGGCATCAAATTCAGGGGCGTTATAGCGGTTCAAAAGCTTACGAAGCTCCACAGTAGGAGTCACATTGCCAAGGTCACGCTTGTTATACTGCATGATTAAGGGCACTTGCTTGATGTCATAGCCCTGTTGCACGAGATTTTTTTCCAAATTATTCATACTTTCGATGTTTTCTTCAAGTCGCTCAGCTTGGCTATCGGCCACAAAAATTACGCCATCGAGGCCCTTTAAAATGAGTTTCCGACTGGCATCATAGACCACCTGACCAGGAACCGTATAAAGATGAAACTTGGTCGTAAACCCCCTGATTTCGCCAATAAAAAGGGGTAAAAAATCAAAAAACAAAGTGCGTTCGTTTTCAGTATTAAGTGCGATGAGTTTACTTTTTTGATCGTTAGCAGTTTTTTGATAAACCCATTGAATATTGGTCGTCTTACCCCCGAGGCTCGGCCCGTAGTAGACGATCTTGCAGTGAATTTCTTTAGCGTTATAGTTTATAAATGACATAGTTAGAGCTCGACCCTGTTTTCAAGCGCACGACTGAGCGTTCGATAATCTACATATTCAAGATTACCACCAATTGGAACCCCGTGCGCAATTCTTGTCACACGAATTCCACGTGGTTTTATTAATTTTGTTAAATAAAGAGATGTCGCATCCCCTTCAAGATCTGCATCGAGAGCTAAAATAACCTCTGTGATCTTCTCATTTTCGAGTCGATTGAGAAGTTCTTGAAGACGAATCTGGTCTGGGCCAATGCCATCTAAAGGTGATAACACTCCCTGAAGCACATGGTAACGACCTTTAAACTGCATGGCAGCTTCAATACGCAAAATATCGGAGGGGTCTTCAACCACACACACAAGCTCGGGCTGTCGTTGTGTATCTTTGCAAAAAGCACAGAGCTCTTGATCGGTGAAACTAAAACACTGAGGGCAGTTTTTCACTTGGGATTTAAGTTCTAAAAGGGCTGCACTTAACTGCTCTGCAATATCTTTTTTTGATTTTAGAATATGAAACGTCAATCGCTGCGCAGTCTTTTCGCCAAGACCAGGCAGCCGGCTTAATTCTTCAATAAGACGGTCTAAAGCCGGAATTTTAAACGCCATTAAAAGAGTCCTGGCATTGAGACGCCACCGGTGATTTTTTGCATTTCAGATTCAGACATAGCTTTACTCTTTTTAAGTGATTCGTTCACAGCTGTTAATACTAGATCTTGAAGCATATCTAAATCATTAGGATCCACAACGTCTTTACTGATTTTAATAGCACTAATAAGTTGTGCTCCGGTTGCAACTGCTGTTACGGCTCCGCCGCCACTGGTAGCTTCAACAGTTTTTGTTGCCAATTCTTCTTGAAGCTTTGCCATTTTACCTTGCATCTGTTGCGCTTGTTTTAAAAATTGTTGCATGCCGCCCGGGAAGTTCTTCATGACTTATCCTCCTATTGAGATTCTTTAATTGAAGTAATTCTAGCTTTAAAAACGTCTTTGGCTTCTCGAACCAAAGGATGAGATTCTACTTGTTCACGAATGCGATCATTCACAGCTGTTTCGGCAGCTTCACGGGCTTCTTTGGGTGATGATTGATTGGGGGATCCTTGGGAAAGTGTAACTTGCACTTTATATTTCCGCCCCCAATGTTTGGCCACCACATCCACGATCTGGTTAACAACTTCTTTTTGTGCAACTTGATTATAGAAAAATTCTTGTTCTTTTCTAAATCCAATCACCAGATTTTCACCTTCCAGGTTTTGCAAAAATGCATACTCAAGCTTAGCACCCAAAAGTGGTTTTTCTTTTTTAATAATTCCAACAAGTTCTGCCCAACGCTCGAGATCACTTCCCCCACTTGCCACCGCTACAGTTGGCGCAGCTGCTGCTCGCACAGGAGTTGCTGTTTGCACAGGAGCTTCCGAACGCAGAGGTGTGCGCGTCGGTGTCGCAGGAATCACAGGCTTTGTTGAAACTGCTGTAGGATTTTTTGATCCGCCGTTTTCAATTGAAGCGATTAATTTTTCAATCGATGTCAACCGTGGCGCTTGAGACAATCTTAAGAGTAACATCTCTAAAACAATACGAGGATCTTGCGCGCGAAGCACATCTCCGACACCTTTAAGTGTCATATCAAAAAGCATATGGACATCTTCATTGCTTAATTCATCAGCGTATTTTTTAAGCTCATCAATTTCTTGATCGGGTAGATCTAAAAACTCACCAGTACTTGTTGTGTTTCCACTGGCCACACTCACCTTTACAATCATGAGGTTACGAAGATGTTCTAAAAGATCTTGTGCGAATTGTTTTGGGTCATAACCTTGATGAAACACGCGTTCAATAATTTGCAAACAGCTTGCGGCATTGCGATCGACAAGTGCTCGCAATGAGGTGCTCAAAAGTGTGCGATCTGTCAGACCTAAAACTTCAACAACTTGTGTGTGGGTAACTTTGGTTCCACAAAACGTGATAACTTGATCAAGCAAACTTTGGCTATCACGCATACTGCCTTCAGATTCTCGAGCTAACAACCAAAGAGCCTGAGGTTCTGCTTCAACACCTTCTGCTTCAATAATAGTTTTTAAACGATCTACTACTTTACGAACAGGGATACGTCTAAAATCAAAACGCTGACAGCGCGATAAAATAGTCACCGGAATTTTTTGCGGCTCTGTCGTCGCAAAAATAAAAATCACATGTGGTGGTGGTTCTTCTAAAGTTTTAAGGAGCGCATTAAATGCACTTGTAGAAAGCATGTGAACTTCATCAATAATATAGACTTTGTATTTGCCCGTAGAGGGCATGTAGCCAACGGTTTCACGAAGCTCACGAATATTTTCTACGCCGTTATTACTGGCTCCGTCGACTTCAATGACATCAATAGAACGCCCGGCTGTGATTTCTTGGCAATCATGACATTCATTGCATGGTACAAAATCTTTTGCCTTAGGGCATCTGAGACTTTTAGCTAAAATTCTTGCGGCAGAAGTTTTTCCAACTCCACGAGCTCCCGTAAATAATAGTGCGTGAGGCATGCGAGAACTTTTAAGTGCATTGAGAAGTGTGGTCGCCACATGTTCTTGACCAACTAATTCTTCGAAAGATTGTGGACGCCATTTGCGCGCTAAAACTTGATAAGACAACTCGCCCCCGATTGAAGGAAGACCGGGCAACCCCACATCACATAAAGACGCCTGCTACCGTTGCTTCCTTTCGGACCTGGCGGGGTTTGCAGAGCCCCGATTGCGTAGGACCCGGCCACATAAAAACAATTGCGCGCAGTAAAACGCACCGCATTGTTTATTGCAAGCTTTTCGTGCAGTTAAACCCGTTGATGCGCCGTACCTATAACCCGTAGACATCTTAAATCTTTCCTGTTAAAAAACCTCCTATGTCGAATATCAAAAGAAGACCTTCTCGGGTCGTAAAAATCGGTCAGATTTTAATGGGTGGAGACAATCCCATTGTCGTTCAATCCATGACCAACACGGACACCGCTGATGTTGCATCGACCATTAAACAAATCCAAGAACTTGCAGATTCAGGTTCAGAAATTGTTCGCATTACTGTGAACACTGAAGAGGCAGCCATTGCCGTTCCTAAAATTGTCGAGGGACTTTATAAAAATAATTACTCAACTCCAATTATCGGAGATTTTCATTACAACGGACATTTGCTTTTAAAAAAATACCCTGAATGCGCAAAGGCCTTAGCAAAATACAGAATCAATCCTGGAAATTGCGATATCGGAAAAGAAGAAAAAAATAATTTTGCCACCATGATTGAAATCGCAATGCAAAATGAAAAACCCGTTCGTATTGGTGCTAACTGGGGATCCCTTGATAAAGTCACACTCGCGCGCATGATGGATGCAAACGCAAAACTCGCCAAGCCACTTAACGCCAATGCGGTTATGCAAAATGCTCTTGTTGCTTCAGCGGTAGAATCAGCACAGCAAGCTGAAAAAATGGGATTACCAAAAGATCGCATCGTTTTGTCAGCTAAAATTTCACAAATTCAAGGTCTTGTTGATGTGTATCGTTCACTGGCTCAACAAGATGACTACGCACTTCACCTTGGTTTAACCGAAGCTGGCATTGGTAATAAAGGCACTGTCGCTTCTGCTGCAGCATTAGCCATTTTACTTCAAGAAGGTATTGGCGACACCATTCGGGTTTCAATCACACCAACTCCTACAAGTTCACGAACAGAAGAAGTCATTGTTGCTCAACAAATTTTACAATCATTAGAAATTAGAAACTTCACACCCCAAGTAACCTCTTGCCCAGGTTGTGGTCGAACCACCAGCACTTTGTTTCAATCTATGGCTGAACAAATTCAAAATTACCTGCGCGATAACATGGCTCACTGGAAACTTAAAAAACCAAATGCGAGCGAAATGAAAGTAGCGGTCATGGGCTGCATCGTTAACGGCCCAGGTGAATCCAAACACGCAAACCTTGGTATTTCATTGCCAGGTACAGCAGAGGATCCCAAAGCGCCCGTCTATGTTGACGGAATACTTGTCACAACCCTTCAAGGCAAAGATATTGTTCCTGAATTCATCAAAATTATTAATAATTACGTTGAATCTCATTACTGATTGACGCCTCTCATCACACCTTTATGTTTGCAATCCAACAAACGGCTTCCTAGACTTTGATCATAAAAAGTCACGGCATTTCGACTTTTAAAAATTGCAGTAATTCATAACCACAGGAGGGGCCAATGAATCTATTTTCTAAAGGAGCATTTCTTGCTCTCGCATTAACTGTTTCAATCAACGCTCAAGCGAACACATTAACCGGAGATCAAATTAAAGAATTATCTTTTGATCCACCAACGATCACAGAAGTTGAACCCATGCAAATTCCAAGTATTTACGTTATGAAAAGCGTACAGACTGAAGGCGAAGGTGATGGAATCAATATTGGTGATATCGTAAATGCAGGCAAATTTATTTGGGAGATCATCAAAGCGGGTCAACCCGTTGCCAACATGACCTCTGATGTTGCTCACGCACTTCCTCGCGGAAGCGAAGGTTGGCAATCTCTATCTGCTTGGTCATTGCCCCAAGCAAAAGCTTACAATGTTGTGTACAAAAACAAATTTGGTAAAGAAGTTGTAAACTTCACATATCAAGTTTTTTATACTTTCAACGGTGGCGTTCGTGGTGCTGGAAAATTCTTAGCCAACATCACAGCAATTCCCACTCATATTAAAGTTGCAAGCTGGGGCTATAGCTTAAATGCTTCAGCTCAAGTTCGTAATGCAACAAACATCGGCACAGATGACCATCCAGTTGCTTTATTGCCATTGGTTGTAAGCTGGCGCCTCAACACTATGATACAAGCCGAAGTGAATACTAAGAGCTACACCATTCAAGGTGATGGCGTTTACTTAGAACAGAAATAAACTGGCAAAATCATAGCGTTTAAAAGAGCCGATCTCGAGAACCGAGATCGGTTTTTCTTTGGAAATAAATACAATACTCCCACCTCGCCTATCTTTTTAACTGTGAGTTTGTTAAGTTGTTTTTGTTATGCCGAAGTTTTTTGCTACCACACCTCGAGGACTTGAACTAGTTCTCGAAAAAGAACTCCACGATCTGGGAATTACCAAAACAAAATTAGGGATTGCCGGCGTTGAATTTCACACCAATTGGGCTGGCTGCTATAAAGCTAACTTAGAAGTTACATCTGCTAGTCGAATTCTTTATCCTGTTTTAGATTTCCCCGCTTACGAACCCGATCAGATTTATCATAATGTTTTAAAACACGATTGGACCAAATACATTACTGTTGATCAAACACTGGCCATGGATTCTTCCGTTCGCGACAGTGGCATTCGTGATTTACGCATCGTCGCACTTAAAGCCAAAGACGCCGTTGTTGATCAGTTTGTCAAAAAATATGGTTCACGCCCGAATGTCGATGCAGAGAATCCAGATATGCAAGTTTCATTACGTCTTGTAAAAAACTTATGCACAGTTTCACTAGACACCTCTGGCGGATCACTTCATTACCGCGGGTATCGCGACCGAGGTGCACCAGCACCACTAAAAGAAAATCTCGCTGCAGCTTTAATTAAAATGACTGGTTGGGATCAAAGTAGTCCTTTGATGGATCCTATGTGCGGCTCAGGAACTTTTTGTATTGAGGCAGCACTGATGGGTTTGAAAATTCCACCAGGAAGCTTTCGAACGCGTTTTGGATTTCAACGATGGCTAACCTTTCAAACTGACGCGTTTAAGTTGTTACGCGATGAAATTGGTCAAAGAGTTTTAGATGACGTGCCGTTTAGAGTATACGGATCTGATTGCGATATGCGTGCTGTCGCAGCCGCTCGAGCCAATACTGAAAACGCTGGCACTGAAGTGGTAACTATTTTTAGAAGACAAGATATTACAGAATTCATTCCCGCACCAACACCTGGGGTTCTCATCACTAATCCACCCTACGGTGAAAGACTCGGTGAGAGCCAAGATCTCGTTGATCTGTACTCAAAACTGGGGCACCAACTTAAAACACACTTTCAAGGTTGGAAAGCTTTTGTTCTCACCGGCAACCCAACACTTGCCAAAGCCATAGGCTTAGAACCAAAAAGATCAACACGCGTATATAATGGCGCAATCGAATGTCAGTTTTTAAAATTTGAACCTTGATCGAAAATATTATTTCTGTTTTTGGTTCGGGTCCCTGCTGGGCAAATCTTGTTTTGAGAAAATTCGATGAGTTTCTGAGGTCCTCTGTAAAATACTAAAACTTATAATATTATA
Organism: Oligoflexia bacterium; assembly: GCA_034439615.1. Classification (NCBI taxonomy): domain Bacteria; kingdom Pseudomonadati; phylum Bdellovibrionota; class Oligoflexia; species Oligoflexia bacterium. The sequence goes on from JAWXAT010000036.1 coordinate 144,098, forward strand.
ACGCTTCATGTGTTGCACATTTCCATCTATTTCAAGAATGGTTGTATCACCCATCGTAGTTTCACCACGATAAACACCTGTGTAAGAATTATTTTTTGAATTTAACTGAACAGACATGCCTGGCTGTAAAAAATCTGCTTTAGATAAAATAATGTTTCCCAATTCTGACATTGTTGTTTTTCCAGTTGCTGGGTCAATTGCAATTCGTATGGTATCTCGCAAAGTAATTGTAGCATCATCTTCAGTGACAAAAATCCCCTGATAAATGCGATTGTTTTTAATTGATCGCATTGCTCGAGAATCAACTTGCAATGTAGACCCAGGGTCCAATTTCTCATGGTTTTCAGGTGCAGGAATAACGTCTTCAAGCCCACCCATTTTATCGACACAAGATGGCTTAACTTGACGCACATCTGTCATGGCTGAGGCAAATCCGCTAATCAAAACAAGCTTTGAAATTAGAATTGAAACAAGAATATTTCTGTTCATACATTATCTAAAAAGCAAATGATGTGCCGATAATTATAGAGGTTTAATCAAGACCTATTGTATCTGGTAATTGCACTTGAAGAAATTGCTAGAGAGTGCGTAAAAAATCGTCACTCTCTAGATCTCAAAAATGTCAGTTTACTGGGCAAGTGCGACTGGAAATTTTCGCCAATCGTTTATTAAACACTCGTATCCATACATCAACATTGCCATTAAATGGGGACACATGAATTCTTGCACCTTCGAAAAGATCGCGAATCTGTTGAGGCTTAAGGCTACTCAATAGGCGTGCTGCTAGTTTTCTGCCTTCCTCGCCAACTTCAATGTCTTTCCAACTTTCAGTCATGTTGCCTTTCATCTGAAGCATGCATGCACCAGTTTCAGACCAAATAGAGTGTTCTTCCCACCCCACCACATCAAGTTTAGAAAAACCTTTATGCATACCACGTGAACTACTGCCAAAAGTTGTTCCTGCATCGCTAATAAAGGCCACAGGATTTTTACAATAGCCATCATCCCGAATAGTCGAATCAGTACAAGTTAGCATTTGATTATCGTCTTTATTGTCAGCGTGGTTTAAAAAAACCGATACAATACGAAATGCATCCAATTCTGCTTTTGAGGCTCCCCCGCGAGATGCATCGATATTTGCTAATTCCGTATAACCCCAGCCGTCCTTTTTAGGGCTAATCATACGCTTACCTGGTAAGCGTCGCTCAATAGTTGCATATTGAAAATCGGTATACTTATCAAAACTTAAAAATTTACTATGATCTTTTGAATAACGACATCCAGGAGCATTGTTCAATTGAAATTGACAATGATCATCTTTGATTTGTTTTATCGGGCTATAAAATTTTGTATTCGCACTGTAGGGGTCTTTGGGACAACCAAAACAACGAATTGTTTTAACAATAAAGATACTATCAGTACCAAAACCTAGTGCGCTTAATAGTCGAGTAGCCATTGGTTCAGCACCTACTTCTGCGGTGGATTTTTTCTCTCTGTGATATTTAACTTTTATGACTTCGCCATTTGGTATTGCGCAAAGAAATTTTGGTGTTGCACCTGAGTATCGCTCATTGCTCACCCACTTACATGTAATCTCTGAATCATTTGTGAATTCATTTGGAGAGCCTTGTGTAACCCTCAAATTAACTGCACCAATTGGAGCTGGTTCACTCCAAACTTTAGCGCGAGTAAAAGCTTCGGCACGAAACTCTTCTTCACGGCCAGTTGGTAAAACCATTTTATCGTTTGGCCTACCAGACTGGTAAGTAGCTTGTGGTAATTGAGGTAACAATTGGGCAGATGCAAAAAAGCTTGTGAATGTAGTTACTACAATAATTAATAATTTCATCCCTTATCTGATTACCGCTGACAACTTGCTGATGAAATTACATCGCGTTTTGCTTTAAAAACCCTTAGCCATTCTTCAACATTATTATGAGCAGTGTTCTTAAATGGTAAGTTTGAGATATTAACTCCGTTAAAGAGATCTCGAATTTGACCATCAGAGAGGCTGTTAAGCAGTCTTGCCGCTAAATTACGCCCTTCTTCGCCAACAGTGACGTCTTTAAATGAGCCTGTTAAACTGTTTTTAAGATGAAGTGTGCAGGGACCGTCTTTAGACCACACCTGTGACTTTTCCCAGGCGGTAAGGTCAAATTTTGGATATGACATCGTTAAAAAGTTAAAACCGCCACCAAATGCGACACCAATATCAGCAACAAAAGCCACCGGAGCTTCGCATTCTTGACCATCCTTAATCTTCTTTAAGCAAACAAGTGAATGATTAGCGGCCTTATTATCAGAGTGAGTTAAAAAGGAAGCCATAATGCGAAATGCATCAACTTCAGCTACGGATGACCCAAGTTTGGGATCAATGCGATCGAGCTCATCCCAGCCCCAACCCTGATCTTCTTTGGATTCAATTTTTTTACCGGTTTTACGCTCTATTGCTACTTCGTAAAAATCATAAAATGGCTCATCAGAACGATAAACATACTGACCATTTTCTCGTATTCCATGAATCGCATAAAAATTATCGCGAACTTTTTTAATTTTATGTTGAGTAAGCAATGTTACAAAAACTGGATCTTTCGGACACCCAATACAACGAACTTTTTTAACAAGATACATTCTATCTGCTTCAAAACCCAGTGCACGCAATAGACGTGTACCCGCAGTTTCTGCATAAACTTCTGGGTTAAGGCCATTTTTTGTAGAATATTTTATTTTAAGTACGTCACCATTTTTTGTTTTACAGTAAAATTTTGCAGTTACACCAGAAACTTGCCTATAGGGCTGCCAATCACAAGTGATTTCATCATCAGCACGAAAACCATCATCACCTACCTCAGTTTTGCTTAAATCAGCTAGATGAATAGGAACTCGCGGTTCATTCCAAACTCGAGCACTTCGAAGGGCTTTTTCGCGTGCCTCAGGGGTTACTGTCGCAGCAGATGCAATTCCAGCAATGAGAAGTAAAAAAGAGAAAGCCATTAATTTCATAACTCAACCCCAGATAAAGGTTCACTTTGGACTGCTGGAAAACCCAGAATTTGAGTTCTTATAATAACGAATTTTAGAATTTAAACAAAGTACATTTCCCCTCGAAACATCTAGTGTTTTTACACACTCGTGTTTAAGAAATAGTCATACTGACTCACATATAAGCCTGAAACAATATTGCGCTCATCAAACCAACTTATTGATAATTATCAGAAGAAGATGTAATATAGCCGAACTAAACAAATAAAAAATCAACGTATCTGAACTAAAAAATTTGGAAATTTGATTTAAATATTTTTTCCGGAGTACTTATGAAAACGCAAACACGCGTTGAGCCTATTTCTTTGCCATTAATTTCGGTAAAGAAAAATTTTTGGCTGATATCAGGAAAACTGATTCCGCCATTACTTATGATTCCACGCAAAATGGATCGCTTAAGCAAATTTGCTTATTCATTAATGCGCCCAGTTTCATCTCAACGTAAAATTGGACCACATATGAAATCATTAACCGAAAGTGCGTGGCGCAATAAATACGAGCAATACAGACAAAATTAATTTGTCTGTATTGCAGTTTTTAATTTTTCTATTGTCTTGAAGCTGCGAGTTTTAAGGCCTCAAACGTATCTACAATTCCACCTGTTTCACTTAACTTTCGAAATAAAACCTTTAACGGTTCAGCAAGTGCTCCGGGAAGATTTACGATCAAATCAGGATACGTGCGAGCTGAATTTTTCAAAATAGCTTTTAACTCAAGTGCTGATAAATCAGGATATTGAGATAATACCAGAGCAGCAACGCCTGTCACACAAGGGGTTGCCATACTTGTCCCTGAGTAAGTCGCATAGAGCGAACCAACAACTGTTGATTTAAGATTCACACCAGGTGCAAAAATATCTACTGTACTTTGACCGTAATTCGTAAATACAGCTGGCAAATCCAGCCCTTTTTTCTCACTGTTAGCCCCTACATCTAAGAACGTAGAAATCTCTGCCCCAGATTGTGCCATAAACTTGTTTGGAAAATGAGGAAAGATATCTGTGTTCAAAGAACTATTCCCAGCAGCGTGAACAATTAAAACATTTTTTGCAGCTGCATAACGAAACGCTTCATCTACTTTTTCTTTATAAGGAGAATATGCTTTTCCAAAACTCATAGTTACAATGCGTGCGCCGTTATCAACAGCATATCGCACTGAATTGGCCACATCTTTGTCATACTCATCACCATTAGGCACGGCTCTAAGCACCATGATCTTAACATTTGTTGCGATGCCATTTATTCCAAGATTATTATTTCTAACTGCAGCAATGATTCCCGAGACGTGTGTGCCATGGTTAGCATCGCCAGCGAGTAAATCATTATTGCCATAGTTGCGATCATTAAAATCAGATGGGTCATCACCAATGATGACTTTTCGAGGGTCAAAATTTTCATTGTAGTAAACATTTAGTGCAGAATCAGCGCGAGCTATGAGTCGTAAAAGGCGCGCAACAGACACAACTTTTAATTTATCCATTGATGCCACAATTGCATCACGAGCAGCAATATCTCGAACTTCTACAACACTTAATTCTGACACTAATTTTAGTGTAAGATCTTTTAGCTCAACATTATTAAGAAGTGGCTTTAAAATTTCATAGCTAGCTTTTATAATTTTATATTCAGGCTCAAAGCGATCTTTACTTTCTTTAGCCACTTTTAGTTCTTCAGAAACTTCAGCGTCTAATTTCTGAAGATACTTAGTTTCAGATTCTGATAGTGTTAAACCTTGTGCTTCTCTTTGAGCTTTAAGTTTTTTCATGGCAACAAGTTCCCGTGTTACCTCAAGAGTTGTGTCGTCGATATTGATGGGTTTACGTGATTTGTCGTAACTTCCTAAGAAGTTCCATCCGTTCACATCATCAACAAAACCATTTTTGTCATCGTCAAGGCCGTTTCCCGGGACTTCATCTTCATTAACCCAAATTTGACCTTGAAGATCTTCGTGCTTCACATCAACACCACTGTCAATGACAGCAACGATGATAGGAGCGACGTCTGTTTTAAGATTAAAATCGACATAAGTACGATCGGCTTGTGTTCCTTCAACTAAATCTAAGTCTGGACTTTTAGTGAACCAATTCTCAACTTCACCTTCTTGGCCAAGCAAATCACCCTTGGCATTAATCGGAATATTTTCTTCTTTTTGTGTAGGACGATTTTTCGAACAACCAGCTGCCAAGATCGAGAGTACAAGCACGAGATGGATTAAGTTACTGTTTTTCATAAAGCCCCCCCCTTAGACAGAGATAGATATCCCGAAGATCCGCTTTTGGAAAGGTTATTAAGCTGGTGGCAAAATGTTATTTTGGATGCAAATTGTCACCACTGAGCAATAAGTCACATCAAAAGATTTTGAAGGGTTCAGATTCTTAGGTATTTTAATGCATGAATTCTAAAACAAAAAGAATCGATATTACCGTCATAGAAAAAAGACCACTGATAAACAATTTATCAGCAGTTGATTCGTAAAACGCTACTCGTTTCCCCATAGATCGCAGTGACAAATAAGAACAATTAGCTGCTAAAAAGAAAATTAGAATTGGAAACAACAAAAACTCATCCAAAACTGTGACTGAGCGTAATGTATCAACCTTAATAAAACTCATCAGCAAAAAACACAGACCCAACAAATTAGATGCCGTGGGTAAAATATGACCGGCAATTCTGTTTTTTGTAACTTGAACTTCACCCATTGTGTTTCTCCTCTAATTAGACAGCTTTAGCCAATAGTATTTCGTTTATGATGGTTTGATAGCCCACACCTCTTTTTTTAGCTTCTTTCTTAGCCCATTCTATGACTTTAGGGTGCAAT
>JAWXAT010000037.1 GCA_034439615.1 Oligoflexia bacterium
ATCCGTCACAGCTATTGATTTTAATGTGCGTGAATAAAAATAAAAAACCGTGAAATCACAACTAAACACATGCCAAGTGAAATTTTCTTAAATCTTTGATAACAGGCCCGGATTCTAATTATTACTGCAATCGATTGATAGAAACCCGGATTCCAATTATTACTGCCACCTATTCTAGTGATTAGTAAAAATCACCTCCTTAATGATTTCCTAAAATATACCACTCGCTCCGTTTCATTGAATCCGTATGCGCGATGAGCCTGATGTGACACGTGAGCAGCGATGTATGCGTCTGACCCGAGCTCGCAAAATCCCTTTTTCTTTGCCCACTCCTCGACCGCCGCAACTAATTGGCGGCCAACATTTTTTCGGCGGAATTTAGATTCAACCCAAAGTCCCTCCAGAAAAGGTACGGGTCGATCATGGCAACCGTTTGCAAACGGGCGGATCATGGCCTCTGCAAAGCCAACGGCTTGATCACCATGCCAGGCCAAAAAGCAGACAAATCCTCGTTTACCAAAGAGTTTCTCCATGTCCTGCAGATGCATTTTTCTTGGACCTGGCCACAATTTTCTCCGAAGAAAAAGCCACTGAGGAATATCGAGTTTGATTACTTTATGAATAATTCTCTGCATAGCAATAATTTTGAAAGAGACGGTGGTGCTCGGTCAATAAATAAAACGTTTCAAGCACACCCTTTTCTTACCAAAGGGGTTCTTGACACTCTCCTCTCATCCTCCTAATTTACTCTTCATCTAAAGAAGGGGGCAGATTTTGAATTCCATAAAAAATGGCGCCATTAAATTTATCGCTACAGGTTTTGGTTTAGGCTATTTGCCCAAAGCTCCTGGAACTTTCGGAACCTTACTCGCTTTACCTTTTTTTTGGTTTCTCCACGAAAAAGGGATTTATACATACATGCTGGTGACATTTTTCTTCACCGCATTTGCATGTATCGTCGCTGAACTTGCAGGCCCATTATTTGAAAAATTCGACAGCCCTCATATTGTTATTGATGAAATCGCAGGATTTTTAATCACCATGACTTGGCTTCCACGTACCTGGCAGGCCATACTTGTTGGATTTATTCTGTTCAGAATTTTAGACGCAACAAAACCTGGCCCCATTGGTTATGTAGAGAAAAAAATAAAAGGGGGCCTTGGAGTCGTTGCTGATGATGTGGTCGCAGGCATCTTTGCTAATATGGCACTCCAAGTCATTTACTCTTATACCAATTTATTGGGAGCTCGTCTGTGACGACAAGCCATCTGGTTGCAGCCATTGCTAAAAAATTAATTGAGCAGCGCCAAACTTTTGGCATTGCAGAGAGTTGCACGGGTGGTCAGATTTCCGCAGCTGTCACGGCTTTGCCAGGAGCTTCAAAATATTTTCAAGGTGCAATTGTGAGCTATGACAATTCAGTAAAACATGATTTATTAGGTGTGAAGTTAAGGGTATTAAAGACCGATGGTGCTGTTTCACAAGCAACAGCAAAAGCCATGGCTCAAGGGGTGATCAAAAATCTCAAAGTCCATTGGGCAATTGCAGTTACCGGAATTGCGGGTCCGTCCGGCGGAACAAAAAACAGGCCAGTAGGGCTTGTATATGTCGCCGTCGTTGGCCCCAATGTTGAAACAGTTCAAAAAAGAGTTTTCAAGGGTAATAGAAAACAAATTCAGCAAAAAACTGTGCATGAAGCGCTACGTTTACTGCTTAACAAAATAACTTAAAGTGCAGCGCACACGATTGGCGCTCACAAACTAGAGGAGATCTACAATGTCCCAAACAGGTGAAAGAGAAAAAGCATTAGAGTTAGCAGTTAGTTCTATTGAAAAACAATTTGGTAAAGGTTCCATCATGCGTCTTGGTGGTGAGGAAACTCTCACTGGCGGCGACATCGAAACCATCAGCACAGGCTCACTCGCACTTGATATCGCGTTGGGCGTTGGCGGATTACCACGTGGCCGCGTTATCGAAATCTATGGCCCTGAGAGTTCAGGCAAAACAACACTCACATTGCATGTTATCGCTGAAGCTCAAAAAGCTGGCGGTATCGCAGCGTTTGTTGATGCTGAACATGCTCTCGATGTGAGTTATGCACGCAAACTCGGAGTTAAAACCGATGATTTGCTCATCTCACAACCCGATACTGGCGAACAAGCACTAGAGATTGTAGAAACACTAGTTCGATCAGGTGCAATTGACGTTCTTGTTATTGACTCTGTAGCAGCACTTACTCCACGAGCTGAAATCGAAGGCGAAATGGGTGATAGCCACATGGGTCTTCAAGCACGTTTGATGTCACAAGCTTTGAGAAAATTAACCGGCATTATTAGCCGTAGTAAAACAACGGTTATTTTCATCAACCAAATTCGTATGAAAATTGGCGTTATGTTCGGTAATCCGGAAACAACCACTGGCGGTAATGCTCTGAAGTTTTACTCCTCAGTGAGACTTGATATCCGTCGTATTGGCGCTATTAAAAATGGCGACTTAGCAGTTGGGAACAGAACACAAGTGAAGGTCGTTAAAAATAAATTAGCACCTCCATTTAGAACCGTAGAATTTGATATCATGTACGGTGAAGGTATTAGTCGTGAGGGTGATATTCTTGATCTCGCCTCCAACGATAGTATTGTGGATAAATCTGGAGCATGGTTTAGCTACAAAGGTGAACGCCTTGGTCAAGGCCGTGACGCTGTTAAAAATATGCTTAAAGAAAATCCCACCTTGGCAGAAGAACTCCGCCAAGGTGTTTTGGCTAAGCATAATATTAAAACCCATGGCGCTAAAGATTCCAAAGAATCATCTGGCGCTCCTTCATCACTAGATCCCGCCACAGCAAAAGCTGAGCGTAAAGCCGATGGTGATGGCAAAGCAGCCAAAGACCGCGACCATAAAGAAAAAGGGCATTCAAAAAAGTAATTTATTTTTTAATGCAGCCCGGGTGATGAGCCCGGGCATTTTTATAGCTTTGTGAGATGTTATTTATGAATCGAAAGTTAAAACCAAAATATATAACCGAAGATTTTCTTGATCAAAGGTTGGAAAAGTTTTCAAGAAAACTTAGTACTACAATTATTAAAAGTATTGAGAAAAGTACCAAAAAAACAATTGATGCGAGCATTCTAAATTTCAAAAATGAATATGTCATACCCATGTTTGAAATCACCCATAAACACATGGCGACCAAAGATGATCTTAAACGCTTTGCAACAAAAGAAGATTTCAAAAGCTGTGCTACAAAAGATGATCTTAACCGCTTTGCTACAAAAGAAGATTTCAAAAGCTGTGCTACAAAAGATGATCTTAACCGCTTTGCTACAAAAGAAGATTTCAAAAGCTGTGCTACAAAAGACGATCTCAACCGCTTTGCTACAAAAGAAGATTTCAAAAGCTGTGCTACAAAAGACGATCTCAACCGCTTTGCAACGAAAGACGATCTTAACCGCTTTGCAACGAAAGACGATCTTAACTGCTTTGCTACAAAAGAAGACCTCAACCACTTTACCAACAAATCAGAATTTGAAGAACTCAAAATGGAAGTTCGAAAAACCGGAATAATCGTTGAAGTTATGCAAAAAGACCTCAAAGCTGTAGCTTCAATAGCCTCTGTAATTTTAGAGCATCAGGAATTACATAAACGACATGACAAACGCCTCGATGCCATAGAAAAAAACATCACAGTCATTACCACTGCTTTACGCAAAAAAGATGTGTAATTTCAAATCTCTACCTTTATTTTTTACTGGTTATTAGGATATTCTTTTCATAACTATGCAACTCAACGAGATCCTTACTAAAGCTATGAATATGGGTGCCAGCGACATCCACCTCAAACACGGCGTAATGCCAGTAGTTCGAGTTCATGGCAAACTGATGCCAATAGATAAAAATTCAAAACGACTCACCGGTGATCAAATTGCTGAAATGGCGGCACTCATTATGAGTCCCCTTCATCGTAAGAAATTTGCAGAAATTCATGAAGTAGACATGGGATATGGAGTCGCAGGCCTTGCTCGTTTTCGCATTAATATTTTTCAACAACGTGGCACCGTCGGGATGGTCATTAGAGCTATCCCCTTTAATATAAAAAATCTTGAAGACCTCAATCTTCCAGCTGCAGTTTCAAAAATCACAACTTATGAACGTGGACTTATTTTAGTAACCGGAATCACAGGCAGCGGAAAATCCACAACACTTGCATCGATGCTTGATTACATTAACAGCAATCGAACCTGTCACATATTAACCATTGAAGATCCCATTGAGTATCTCATTCGTGATCGTCGCAGTATTATTAATCAACGAGAACTTGGTTTAGACACACCTAGTTTTTCAATGGCCATCAGACAAGCTCTAAGACAAGATCCAGATGTTATTTTTATCGGAGAAATGCGCGACACTGAAACAATACGCACAGCTCTTGTCGCAGCTGAAACTGGACATTTGGTTTTTTCAACACTTCACACAGCCGACGCCACAGAAACTATTAATCGTATTTTAAGTTCATTTGAACCACATGAACAAGCACAGGTGCGCCTACAACTTGCTGCATCTTTGCGAGCAGTTATTAGCCAAAGACTTGTAACTAAAATTGATAACAGTGGCGTTGTGCCTGCTTGTGAAATCATGGTGGTTAATGCACGCATTCGAGATATGATTGCGGATCCGCAAAAAACGCGAGAAATACCCATGGCTATCGAAGATGGATCACCATTTGATATGCAGACATTTGATCAAAGCCTTATGTCTTTACTGCGACAAAACCTCATTTCATTTGACGAAGCAAAAGCAGCCTCAACAAATTCAGAAGATTTTGCATTACGCCACAAAGGTGTGACCAGTATGGACGGAAAAAAATGGCAAGGATTTGATAATTCCACCCAAAGCTCTGCTCACCATTCCATTCGCAGTGTAGATATCCACACGATTCCGGTTATCAAAGGTGAGAATCGCACCATAGACGATGACCAAGAAGATGATGAGGATTAAAAGTGTCACAAGACGAAGCCAAGCCAGATGATTTTCAAAAAATCAAAGAAAGTGCATTTCGATTGCTTGCTAGGCGCGATCATTCTGCGTTTGAACTCAAACAAAAATTAAAACAGAAATTCTCACTCGCAGATGAAACCTTTCAAACACTCCTCTCCTATTTAAATAATCTAGGCTATATGGCAGATGAAAATGTTTTAAGCCAGCGATGGGTCAAGCAGTGGCGAGCCGAGGGAAGAGGGCGTCAATGGATTCAAGGAAAACTGCGCACCAAAGGGCTCCCTCAAATAGATTTAAGAGACGATGAGAATGAGCTTGAATCAGCAAAAGAATTTCTTAAAAAAAAGCTCTCAAGCTCTATAGAAAAGCTGGATTACAAAAAGAAGGCAAAGCTTGCTCGATCGATGATTTCACGTGGATTTTCAGGCCCGGTTGTGGCAACTCTTCTTAAAGAGATCAATTAAAGGAAACTAATATGCGCGCCACAGAAGTTCGAAAAAGATTTATTGAATACTTCAAAAAACAACAACACGAACACATTGCAAGCTCGCGCTTGGTACCAGACAACGACCCAACCTTACTTTTTACTAATTCTGGAATGGTACAATTTAAAAATGCACTTCTTGGGCATGAAACAAAACCCTACAAACGAGCGACCACATCACAAAAATGTGTACGCGCCGGTGGTAAACACAACGACTTAGAAAATGTCGGGCACACAGCTCGCCACCATACATTTTTTGAAATGTTGGGGAATTTTTCTTTTGGCGATTACTTTAAAAAAGAAGCCATTCACTTCGCATGGGATTTCATAACAAATGATCTTAAAATTTCTAAAGATAAATTATATGTAACGGTTTTTACAAACGACGATGAAGCTCATGAGATTTGGAGCAAACAAGAAAAAGTTCCAACTGATCGCATTTCAAGATTTGGTGAAAAAGATAATTTCTGGCAAATGGGCGATACTGGGCCCTGTGGTCCGTGTAGTGAAATATTTTATGATCATGGCGCTAAATATGGATGCGGCAAACCTGATTGCAAAGTCGGATGCCCGTGTGATCGATTTGTTGAGATTTGGAATCTTGTTTTTATGCAATTCAATAAAGACGCCCAAGGAAATCTCACCCCACTTCCCAAGCCATCAATCGATACAGGTGCCGGCCTTGAACGTATGACTGCGGTCATGCAACAAGTTGCCTCTAACTATGACACTGATCTTTTCTCCGATTTATTTAAAGTTATGGAAAAATATTTTAACCAAAAATACACAAAGTCTGATTCTGAAGTTGGCGTCGCCATGAGAGTTCTAGCGGATCATTCTCGCGCAACCGCCTTTTTGATTGCCGATGGAGTTTTGCCAAGCAATGAAGGCCAAGGTTATGTTTTACGTCGTATAATGAGACGTGGAATCCGCTATGGTAGAAAATTAACTGATCAAAGTTTAATCGTGCCTACAGTTAAAGAAGTCATAAATCTTATGAGTGATACCTACCCTGAACTTCGAATGAGAGAAAAAATTATTATCTCTACCATTCAAACAGAAGAAGAAAGATTTATCACAACCCTTGATCAAGGAACGTTGCTTCTTAATGATGTACTGAGTGATCTAAAAAATAAAAAAATAAAAACAGTTGGTGGTGATGTTGTATTTAAACTTTATGACACTTATGGCTTCCCCTTAGATCTCACCACAGTCATGGCCCAAGAAGCCGGCTTTGACATCGATGTCATTGACTTTGAAAAACGTATGGATCAACAACGAACCCAAGCCAAAGCCAGCTGGAAGGGTGGCAGCACAGATATGATCCAATCGTTATTGGTCCCGGCTGCTGGAAAACTTAAACCCACTGAGTTTTCTGGCTATGAAAGCAATGATGACTCAAGTGAAGTTGTTGCTCTTTTTTCAGAAACTGCACAGGTAAAAGAATTAAAAGGTTCAGGCTCATTAGTTGTCATCAAAACACCTTTTTACGGTGAGAGTGGCGGCCAAGTGGGCGACCATGGAATCTTTAAAACTTCAAATTCTGAAGGCAAAATTTTAGACACAAAAAGAATTAATGATATTTATTTTCATTTCATCGAAGTTACAAAGGGCTCACTTAAAACCGGTGATAAAATCAGTTTACATGTCGATATTTCACGTAAAGCAACGATGAGTAATCATAGCGCCACACATCTTATGCATGCAGCTCTTAGAAAAGTTTTAGGAGCCCATGTTACTCAAGCTGGTAGTAGAGTAGAAGCTTTGCGTTTGCGTTTTGACTTTACACATACAAAACCCATGACTCCTGACGAGATTGATCAGGTCGAAGTACTTGTTAATAAAGAAATCTCAGCTCACAAGATTGTTGGCTCAAAAGTACTTCCTTACAACGAAGCTGTTAAAGGTGGCGCCATGGCATTATTTGGCGAAAAGTACGCAGATGTAGTTCGAGTCATAAGCATGGGTGATTTTTCTCAAGAACTTTGTGGGGGCACCCACGTCAGCAACACGGGTGATATAAGAGTATTTAAAATTTTAAGTGAAGGTGGAGTTTCAAGCGGTGTCAGACGCATTGAAGCTATCACAGGTGATCGTGCCGTCGCCTATTTGTTTAAACGCCATGAAGAACTTTCTCAAATTGAAGAAAATCTAAAAGCAGAAGAGGGTAAAGCCCTTGAACGGGTAAAAAAACTTTCTGAAACTCAGAAAAAACTTGAGCGTGATTTAAAAAATGCTTTGGTTCAAGGTCAATCTACAAATGTCGATGAACTTGTGAGTTCCTCAAAAAATATTAAAGGCGCAAAAATCATAAGTGCTTGTGTTCAGGTGGCTGATCGCGATTTACTCAGTGCACTTTGCGATCGTATCAAAGACAAACTTCAATCAGGTGTTATAGTACTCATTGGTCAATCATCAGAAGGCCCAAGCCCCATCGTAGTCAGTGTCACAAAAGATTTGGTAGGTAAATTTCACGCCGGCAATATACTAAAAAATGTAGCAGCCCTTATGGATGGTAAAGGTGGTGGGCGCCCTGATTTTGCACAAGGTGCTGGACCAAACAGTGCTAAAGCCCAGGATGCAGCTGAAAAAGCCTACGAATTAGTATAAATTTCTTATTTCGCGACTCCCAACTTATCCAATTTAAAAATAAAATAGAAGGTATGAAACTATTGAAAACAGCTTTCTTATTTACCAGTTTATTAACCACGATTGTTCTGTGTCACCCCGTTTCGGCAGCAGACTGCAAATTTGATGGCGAGTTTGAATTGCCAAAGTGCAAGTCAAAAAAAGCCATCGAGTGTACTGATACAACAGTTTCAGTGAAGGTAAGAGAAGAAAAAGCTCCGGCACGACTTGTATTACAACGAGTGCAAAAAAATGGGGCCACCTCAAATGAAGAAACTTATCTCTTAGATGACAAAGAGCATGTACAGCCTGTGAACTCTACTCAAGAGCAAATTTATCGAGCAGCTATAAGTACAAATTCAGGAACACCAAGAGTATTTATTTCTAATACCCGCCGAAGTATTAATGGCGTGGGCGGTGGTTATCATGAAAAATTAAAACTCACATGTGATAAAGGAAATCTCTTATTAGCTCGAGAAATTGTGGGCGTAGTGAGAGCTCCAATGGTGATCGTGCAATCAGTTAAAGAAATCGACAGTAATCGCCTGCCAGCTTCTGTTGATTCCACAAAGTAGACTGAATCTTTTTGACTGGGTTTACGAAACGTTTTCATATCACCTCTTATTTTTACAGATAAATACAGATTAAATACAAGTAATATCAATAACTTATGCGTGCTCTCAACTGGCCAAGATTTTGCTGAAGACAAATTCATGACCAAACACCCAAAACTCCTATCTGCCAAACTCTTAAACTTTCGTTTAAGTCTTGCGAGCATCCTTTTTGTAGTCTCTACTTTGCCCTTAATCGCAAACAGCCAAGTACCCCCAACTCAAAACACACCATCTACCCCAATTTATACGCCAAGCGCGATTAGCGATGATTATACTAGAATGTTTGAATACAGTTTAAAGCTTCTTTTGCTCCCAGAAGTACGTGAATTTTTCATGGATATTTTCAAAAAAGAACTTCAAATCAGCCCTGAATTGCGCTCAACCATGAAAATGCCTGAAGATTTTAAAGTAAAAGAAATGTCTGAAAGCCAATTTATTTTTCTACTCCAGCAAAATCCGAGCCTTTGGAATTACCTTGATCAATACTTAGAAGAACTTCCACATCTTAAAATTAGAAAAAATGCCAATGCAAAAACTCGCGAAGCTTATGAAGCTGTAAAAGAAAAATGGCGCGCTCGCTTTAGACTATGGATCGCAGACCAAGGTGTTTTGGGTCGTTTTAAAGTCTATAACAATCCAGCCAGAACCATGCCACTACTCCAAGCAGACGGAAAAGCCGGATACTTTGAACCAACAGTATACTTTAACCACCCATTGAAATATCCAGATGGCCGCACCACAGAGGCCGTAAATCTCAAGCAAGTGTGGATTGATTTTATTCGTGGAGCAAAACAACAATTAGCCATTAATGTTTTTGATTTTGATCTTCCAGAAGTCGCAGAAGAAATTATCAAAAAGAATTCTGAGTTTTTAAAAAATAAACTCCCCGCAGTAAGAGTCGGTATCGACGCATCAGTAATTAAAGATAAAACAGAAGTTAAAAAAATCTACCAACTACTTAAAACAGCCGGTGTGAATATCTTTAAAGTTAATGCAACAGGCCTTAATCATCACAAAATTGCAACTCGAGATTGGCAACTAAAAAGTAATGGCATGGTTTTACTATCCTCTGGAAACCTCACCTTTTCATGTATTGATCCATTGGGCGATTACATATCGGGCAAAGTTATTGCTGAAGACCAGAAGTATCTGCTCCCCAACGCAAATCACATCATCACAATGCGCAGTGATTCATTTTCACAGCTAGTGAATTATCAGCTCACTAAAATTTTAGATCTTAAACTACGTGGTAGTGAAAATCCGTTAGGTGGTGCTTTTAAGGTTTTTGGCGAATCCCTCGGAGGTGTTAAAGAATTGCCCTTCATGATTGCTGGTTTTTCACCAAAGGGTGGGCTCGGTGATATCAATCGCGATATCATTGCACAAGTAATCGCAAAAACCCAAGGTCGTATTCGAATGATCCAATTTGCTTTTTCATCTAAATCAATTGAGGACGCACTCTTTGAACACTCCAGAAAAGAAAAAGTTGCAGGCCGAGAATATATTTTTGAAAGTGTGAGTCATACTGCATTTTCTTTAGAATATTGGAGCCGCTTTCTCATTATGTCGGGCTACGACGTAGTAGATACAGCCGATGGAAAGCACTATGTGTTAAACGCTGACAGTCGCTGGAACAAAGAGTTCACCACTGATGAAGCAAATAATAATCGCGCACGCATGTTAGTAGCCCCCAATAACTACGGGCAACATTTAGTGCGCCTCGATGATGGATCAACTTTTGAAGTTCGATCTAAAATCCATCATAAAATTATGATCTGTGGAGAGGGTGAAAATACAACTCTCATTATCGGTACCTCGTACAATTTCACAGAATCGGCGAACACCAATAACGAGCACATCCTTGTCATTAAAGACCCTCGGGTTGTTCCACAGGTTTTAGCTGCATTCGAAAATCTTCGAAGCCAAGCAAGCTCTTCTGTCGAAGTCATCACACGTAAACGAAATGTTTATTTAAAAAGCGATGGCAAAATGGATATGGAAGAAAGACGAGCCACTGAAGAACTAAAAAGAACCATTGAAAAGAATAAGAGAAAACTCGTGGGTAGCAATATTTTATTATCAGGATTTGAATTTTGCTCAAAACAACTTAAAGAATTACTAAAATCGACTACTTCTCACAAAAAGCGATAGCCTCTCGCTCATTGCCTGGGGGATTTGCGGTATTAAATTGCAGAAGTTTTTGAAAATGATTTAGCGATTCTTCAAAAATTTCCATGGCTCAAACTTGAGCAGCCATATGACTCAGTATTTCAAACATCACATCTACAGCTAAGAGCTGAGTGATCTGTGCAGGATCAAATTGAGGAATAACCTCAACTACGTCACCACCCACAAGATTTACCTTTGGAAGATTTCTAAGAAACTGTTGAGCTTCATACGAATTCAAACCACCAATTACTGGGGTTCCGGTACCAGGAGCACAAGAAGGGTCCATCGCATCAACGTCAAAACTGAGATACACGGGAGTATCACCAAAATCAGGCCATTCTTTAACGAGTGCATCCACACCGCGTTTACGAATTTCATCAATTGTCCAAACTTTAAATCCATGTTTGCTTGCGAAATCTGAATCCTCTTTAACTGCAAAAGGACCACGAATACCAATTTGTACTGTCTTTTTAGGATCAATCAATTTTTCAGTCACAGCATGACGGGCAAAAGTTCCGTGATGAAAATCACAATCCCACGCAGGTGGATAAGTATCATAATGCGCATCAAAGTGAATGAGCCCAATGGGTTTTTTGTAGTGTTTATTAAGCGCACGCAAAATAGGAAGTGTCACCGAATGATCACCGCCACTTGCTATAAATTTTTTGCCATCTTTTACAAGACCATAAACAAATTTTTCAATGCGATCATAAGTCTGCTTAAGATCAATGGGTACAGTTGGACAATCACCAACATCTGCTACTTTTAATTTTTTAAAATAAACAAGATCCCGATTCCAGTGATATCCACGCCCAAGTGAAGATGCTTCGCGAATATGTGTGGGAGCAAATCTTTGGCCCGTGCGATAACTGGCGCCACCATCAAATGGAATTCCAAAAAGTGCTACGTCAAATTTTGCGTCAGGCTCGGCAATAGGAAGCCGGAAAAAAGTTTTGATTCCTGAAAAACGTGGAAACTCGCGACCTTCAAGGGGTTTAAAATCCATAAATTCACATCCTCTCTAACGAGCCATGCTACCTCACCCTGTTTTTAGGTCAATAAAATGCGCAAGAATTGTGCGTTGCATTATTGACTAGTGATTCAGCCTAGTAGATATTAATTTCGATGAAAATTTCTCAAGCCCTTTCAAAGTGGTACCGTGCCAATAAAAGAGACCTTCCTTGGCGCAAATCGCAAGATCCATATAAAATTTGGATTTCTGAGATCATGCTGCAACAGACAACTGTGAGAGTCGTTATTCCCTATTTTGAAAAATTCATTAAATCATTTCCAACTGTTAAAGCACTAGCAAATGCGACAGAAGAAAAAGTTTTAAGCCACTGGTCAGGACTCGGTTATTACTCTCGAGCTAAAAATCTACACAAAGCTGCTAAAAAAATTTCAGCTCAGAAATATTTTCCACGAACTTACATAGAACTTTTAGAACTTTCAGGTATTGGGCCATATACTGCAGCCGCCATCGCTAGCATTGCGTTTAATGAAGAGGTTCCAACTATTGATGGTAATGTCATTCGCGTGATCACTCGACTTTTTGATATTTCACATGATGTGAATTCACGATCGGGCAAAGAGGCTATTGCCCATAACGCAGCAGTACTGATTAAAAATCAAAACCCTTCAGAACATAATCAAGCCATGATGGAATTAGGGGCGACGATCTGTTTACCACAAAATCCGATGTGCATTTTGTGTCCTGTGAATAAAAATTGCCAAAGTTTTAAGGCGCATACGATGAATCAGCGCCCGGTTAAGCAAAAAGTACGAAAACAAGAGCCCTGGCTTTGGACACTTTATGTTGTTAAAAAAGGAAACCAATTAGCGCTTGTCAAAAATAGCAATGGCACACCGTGGTTAAAAAATACATGGGTGCTTCCAGGTGAAGCAAAGGAATGGAATAATAAAACGCCACCGCTCTGTGATTTTAAACACTCCATTACTCATCATAAAATTTTTGTGAAAATCCAGCATAAAAAACAAAAAGATTTAAAAAATCCTAATGTCGTCTGGGCTTCAGCTGGTGAAATGAAAAATTTAGGTGTCTCAAGCATTGTTCAAAAAGTATTGAACTTATTAGACCGTTAAGAGTATTCTTAAACCCATGAAACTTCTTTGGCTTTTCTCTATTATTGCGATTGTGATGTCGTGTAGTACAACGAGCAAAAACAATACACCCGTATACGAATCAGTTCCGACGCCACCAGGTTTTGTTGATAGTACAATTAATCAACTCACCTCTGACGGCGATAATTTCTACGCTTCTTTTTCTACAGATGGTTCAAGAATAATTTACCTCAGTAAAAACAAATCAGCTCACAAAAACACCCAGATTTATATCATGAATTTAAAAAATCCTCGTCACCGACGAATCACGTATAATGACGGCGAAGACACAAGCCCTCGTTTTTCACACGATGGTAAAAAAATTATTTATTCATCAACTACAGATGAACAAAAAGAAAAAAATAAATCAGTCCACCAACCAAAAAGCATCACGCCCAATGAACAAATGGCAAAACTCTATGAGTGGAAATTTCTTAACAATGAAATCTATCAATCAGATGCCGATGGAAGTCATATTGTACGCCTCACACGACACACTGGCTATGATGCCGAGGGCATCATCACCCCCGACGGAAAGAAAATATTCTACACCAGCCTCAGCGGTGAAGATTTAGAAATTCACTCAATCGATGCACAAGGCCGCGCTCAAAAACAAATTACAAGTCTTAAAGGTTATAATGGCCAAACACAGTATTTAAGTGCAACAAAACAACTTGTCTGGAGTGGTACACGATCTGAAGAATCAGCGCAAATTCATGTTGCTGATAACGCAGCTAAAAAGATCAAACAATTAACCACAAAAGTTGCGATTCACTGGTTTCCCTCATGGAGCCCCGACGGAAATAAAATAATTTTCAGCAGTAATCGCGACGATAATAAGAATTTTGAACTCTATCTTATGAATGCCGATGGAACATGCCTAAAAAGACTCACCTACGTAGGTGGAACAGATCTCATGCCCAGCTTTTCACCTGATGGTAAAAAAATTCTCTTCACTAGCGATCGCACAGGAACAAGCCAAATTTATCTAATGGATCTCCAAGAACCTCAAGAATGCTCGGCTGAGGTTTTATAAAAAATTATTTTTGCGCTTCAAATATCACATCGAATTCAGTAACTTTACCATTTATTAAATATTGTAATTTTCCGTCTAACAACTTAATTGTCAATTTAGGTATTTTTTTAATTTTTAATTTTTCTTCATACGTATAACTCACCACTTGAATTTTTGCTATTTTCGAAAAACCGTTGTCGCCAATTTCATAAATATACCACCACAAAGCAGTTTGAATGCTGCTCGTGCCTTGTGGTGTTGACCAAATTTTGATTTGCAAATACTGCTTATCACCAATTGTTGAAACAACAGAATCTAACCATTCATCTTGATCACCAAAATACGGAACACCTTTTACAAAGTCACCATGCGGGGTAGATAAATTAACAATTCTTTTATTAATATCTACCGTAATATGATTATCCCCTGCAGGCAGGCGCTGGATTTTACTATTTTGTGCACTTGAAGTGTTGGCACCCAATATGCTCAATAGCACTACAATCAAAAATTTCATTATCTCATCCTCATCTTAATCGCCATTTTTTCCAGCCTTTGACTTACTGTTTCTTGCAGCTCTTGATGTTCGCGCTTCACATGATTTTTTACCAGGGTAATTGGTTTCCCACTGTTTTGCCTGAGGACAACCCGCATTTACTGAAGGAATATTTGAAATTTTGATAACTGAGCTTCCCGATTCATCAAACGAAGGGTATTCCATTTCAGCATAAATACGGTTAAATTTTGGTACTCCCGAACACCAATTTCCGCCACGATTTACACTATGAGTATAAAAATATATACCATCCATAGGTATTTTCGGTTCAATCCTCTTTGTAACTTTAGTCCATTTATATTTGAGATCAAATTCTTTAGGATCAGTATACATCAAGAGGGCTAAATCCATTGCACGATCAAATTGTTTTCTCTTAACTTCAAATTGATTTTTACGGATTTCATAATTTTTCTGTAATCCTTCATGCTCTCTTTTAGTTCTTCGATAGTTGTTTAATTCTGTTTGATATCTTTTCATTTCTATTTTGGATTGATTATCGGGTGGTATCGGCATTTTCATACTAAATTCACTTGGCTCATCACGAGGCGGTTTCAAGGGACATACGACTTCATCTAGATTTGGGTCTTTAGGATTATACAATGAATATGCATGTGATTTACTGACGACATCTTCTATTGGATTAGTAGGTGAATCTGTAATTAATGAGTCAGCATGTCCAAATTCACCAGATGAGTATTGTGATTTGCTTTCTTTATTAGATCTAGAATCTCTTATTGGCACTACTTGATTACTTAACATCACGCGATCTAAAATATTGCGAGCGACCATTTCAGCATGCCCGGATGTATCAACGGGGTTATCTTCAGAGGCACAACCTCGTGTTTCTCCCCATATGGTACGCGCTAAACCATCAATAGCCCTCATATCATCCAATGTAATTTTTCTTTTCTGTGGCTCAGGAACATTTCCACCTTTTCCATCATTTGCCTTATCCCAAAAACTTACAAACTCTCCCTTTGGCAACTTTATTACTTTTTTAGCTTCTGGCACTGGCGGTATTGGTTTTTTCTTTGAATCTAGTTCATTCGGCTCATCATGATTAATAATTTTTTTCCAGAATGCGCCAATATTATTATCATATCCATTACCCGGTTTACGATTAAGATGTGTTAAAAAAATATCAAAAGGTGGTTCGGGTTTTGAATAACATGCACCTAAATATTTTTTTAGATCTTCCGTGTTTAATGAATTTGATACGGGCTTAGGCGTAGGCTCAGGTACAATCGGTTTTTCATCTGATTCAGTTTTGGGTTTAAGAAGGTAATTTGCAATATTTTTTAACTCACCTATAGCATCTTTAAGATGTGTGCAACAACCTGGCTTCGCACCAGCATCTATATTTTCTTTGCTGGCCCGTTTTGGTGTGTGTTGAGCAGTTGGCATTGGAGTTGGAGTCGGTGTAGGCGTTGAGGCAGGTATCTTTTTTTCTTTTTTAATTATCGGTGGTGGCAAAAGTTTTTTATCAATCCAAGTATCACAAGTTACACTTATATATTGCCCCAGATATTTTTTATTCGCATCATTGGCATATGAAGGAACAATGTATTGAACCTTTAATTGTACAGAACCACCTTCTTCACCAATCTTATAAACCTCAGATAACGAATTAGGCCATGCATTCTTAGTTGTTCGATCAGCTGTTGTGTAACCAATTACCGGTTTTGAAAATTGATACTCTCCTAAACCTGATTTTATTTTAGGTGGTGCGCATCTTGGTGATTGTGTGAATATAATTTTTGTACATTCATTCTCATCAAATACTTTACCTTTAGTAGAAGCACAATCAGTCGCCAACGCAACGGAGCTCATTGAAATTACTATGAATATGATTAAAACCGACCGCAGATTCATCTAAGTATAGATCGGTGTTTAACACTTGTTTCTAAATCATTTTCTGCTTAAACTTTAAGATCAAAAGTCAGCGCTGGAGGCTGCGTAAATATGATTCATTTTTTACGAAAAAGATTAGCCCTAAGTCTTGTTTTTTTAGGCCTGACTTGTATTTTAACATCACCCCAGGCCTTTGGTCTCATAACACCTAATTATTTTTCTGATAATGTACGTAAACTGAATTTAAATGTCGCAGACAAAAAGTGGGATTTTTTTGATGCTGAAGATACAAGCAGCAAAACAAGTCAAACTGATCTTGAATTGCAGTTTGTCGCACGTGCTCCAAAAGTTAACGAAAATAAAACACAACCCACACTCACTTGGCGCGTCGATAAGGGTGAATGGGATTCCGCAAAAAAATATTCATCCAAATGGCTTAAAGAATTTCCTAAATTTGGATATGAACTTCAAACTTCTGGTGATGCGAAGTATGGCGCACTCAATGGTTTTGATATGGAACTATTATCTACGATTTCTGATCGTCGCATACGACAATTTGTTGTCGCTCGCGCTAAAGAAATGTGGGTGTTTACTTGTTCTGCAGACACAAAACATTTCAATGAAGCATGGGATGCTTGCCGGAAAATTCTAAATACTTCTAAATTTCAAAAATAAATTTATCTGAATTTAAGAAAATCAAAAAAAATTATTTAAATAATTTTGAGAAAAAACTTTTTACTTTGGTGGTAATTCCAGCTCCTGAATCAGTCGCCTTCTCATTACCTTTGTAAACTCGATGTGTGTCTTTTTTAAGCGGCCGACGAGGCGGCATGACCGCTGTAGCTTGTTGACGTTGATTATTTTTCTGATTGTGTTGATTTCGCTGACCACTTGGCTTTGTTACTTGTTGCGGTTTATTTTCTGTTTTATCACCAAACAATCCACCATGACGCCCCGAACGACGATCACGATGTTCACTAGAAACAGCATTGTGTGTTGAATCAGCTGTTTGACCGTGGGCTTCTTTGTCGTTTCGAACTTTTGGAATTTCTTTTACTGCCGTTGCATTCTGATTATTCTTAACGGGCTGTTGTCTTGCTGCACCGTTGGCTGCTGGTGGTGTCGCACGCTGTTGTGGTGGTCTTTGCTGAGGCTGAGATCTCGGTGC
>JAWXAT010000038.1 GCA_034439615.1 Oligoflexia bacterium
ATAAAAAGTCTGTCTTGGCCAATTGAATTTCCTGCGAGAACGGCGCGTTCACCTGGGAAGTGATTATCTAAAAGTTTCAAAAGATCATTTTCTACAACTTCCGGATCTTTTCCAGAAGGAATAGATTCTACAAGGCCCGATTCTGTATGATGTTTTTTATTCCAGGCATCCATGGCATCTAAATATTTCTGATCTTGTTTCACCACAGCATGATATTCGCCGAGTTTTTTAAACTCCAAATCAGTGATAATAACAGCCGCTTCGATGACGACTTCTTTTTCGACATCAAGGCCTGTCATTTCTAAATCAATCCAAAATAATTTTGTCACAATCCCATGATTCTGTAGTTTCGCTTACGAGTCAACATCGTGAATTTGCTGGCAAACATCTTGCAGCTTAGCGTTAAGATGACTTCAGCAGTATTTACAATGGGGTTCTTAGCCCTTTTAATAATCCCTACGCAGGTACCAGCTTATGATTGGGCAGTTTGTCCAACGGTGTCTATAAAAACTGACATAGATGTCGAATTTTCTGACAGTGAGAAACGTTTAATTTGTGGTGATCCATCGGGTGATTCGACTCAAGCGTGGGTTTTAGTGCCTCCGCGTCAAGCTCAGTTTCATCTCAAGGCAATGCTTCAAACTCGTGGATTTCATAATTCCACATACCAGGTTGAGGGCAATAAGCTCATTGTCAATCTTGGAGACACTACAAAAATTCAAAAGATCACCACTACTGGTGCGCCGTCACAACTCAATGTGCAGCGAAAAAGACATATCGTTGGAGAAGATCTTACCCCACAAAAGCTAGATGAGCTTAGAGATTGGATCAAGCTTGAACTTCAGCATTTGGGTTATGCTTGTCCTGATATGGAGCTTCAAGCGGACGTTGTGACGGGTGAAGTAGTTGTGAATATTAAAGTTGGGCCAAAACTATTGATCTCAAAACTTACGTCACAAGATGTGCCACATTTATTGCCTGGAGTGCTTAGGCGTTATGATGCTTTTAAAATCGGTCAAGAATTTGATATTCATAGAGTGACATTAACCGAAAAAAGACTCCTTGATGAAGATCTTGTTTCTGGAACTTATTTTGATGAAAAATGTGAAGCTACAGAATTGGTATTAAGCCAATCAGTACTCCCTGGGCCACCTCGCTTGTTTCGTATTGGCGCTGGATTTGATACAGAGCAGGGACCAGTATTTAAATTAAGCTGGAGGCATGCGCGTCTTGGAAAAAGAGGCACGTCCATTGAAAATACGATTTTAACAACTTATCGCATTCAAGAATTTCGCTCAGATATCAAATGGTATTTCACAAAAGAGCCATCACGATTTTTTCTTCGCCCTACGGTCGAAGTCAGGCGCGAAAAAGAAGAGAAATATGAACTACTTAAGAGTCAGATCGGGTTTTTTCCGGCAACAACTTGGGATTCTCACGATGCACGTTGGGATGTTCAAGCGGGCCCCAGTTGGCATATCGAAAAAACAACAGTAGGTGTTGGCCCAAGCTCTACTCAAAATATTTTTCTCAATAGTCAAATACATTGGACGACCCATCAATTTGAATATTACAAACGTAACCCCCAATCGGGTTCAAAGCTTTCACTTGATTTCACAACAGGGCACCAAGGTTTTTTGTCTCAAGTTACTGCGCAAAAAATTGAGCTTCATGGTCAAGTGCTTTGGAATTACAAAGAATATGATCCTCCACTATGGGTTTTTGGAGTACGTGGTGGTATCGCTTCTACACTCTCAGTTAATAACGAAGGAGATATAAATAATCTTCCGCAAAATTTTCGTTATCATCTTGGTGGATCAAGAGACATAAGAGGATTTAGCAGAAAAGAATTGCCCACGGGAAAATCAGGTAGTCTGAGCATGGCTTACTTAGGTACTGAGATTCGGTTTTTAGAGCCGCTTCCATATCGTTTACAGCCTTTCATCTTTGTGGATGGTGGTGTACTTAGTCAAAAACCTGCACACTTTGATTGGCCACTTTATTGGTCACCAGGTTTGGGAATGCGCTGGGCATCACCCATAGGAGTTTTTCGCGGAGAAGCAGGTCATGGATATATTCATGATCCACTGCAAAGGCCAGTTGATTCGTCACTGTCGCATTGGCAGTTTTATTTAGCATATGGAGATGAATTTTAAATGGGTTTTAAAAAATTTTTAAAAATTACAAGTGTTTGCTTTGTGGTTCTACTTTTTTTAATTGCAGGCGCCGCCTATTTGCTTATCTCTAAGCCTGAGATTGTTATTAACACTAAAAATCTTAATCGTGTTTTACCCAAATTGTCAGAGCGCGGAATCAATATTAAATTAAAGCACGCAGATATCAAAATCGCATCTCAGTCATTGTTACATAAGGTAGTTGATATAAGTTTAGGGGATTTTTGCATCGATATGAAAGACCCGTTAATATCCGGGTGTTTTGAGAAATTTATATTCTCTGCTGATTTTAATATTTCAAAATCAGGAATTGTTTTTAATCGGTTGGGGCCTTTGACTTTAGTGTCAAAGCGTTTTGATGTTAAGTTGAGTGATTCAAACGACAAAGAAGAAAAGAAATCATCTTCACCTTTGAATATGATCAAACCTCACACTGAGTTTGGAGCCCTAGATATTAATCTGGCTGCTTTTCACTTGGGTTTAGGACAAAGTAATTATTTAATTCAAACATTTGTTTCAGGAAAACTTCCAAGTCTTGACATACGTGGTCACTTTCAAGAGCAAAATGGCTCACTTGATATCAAAGCAAAACTTCAAGCGCGCGCACCCAGGGATCTTAGTAAAGCAAAGTGGGTACTTAATGGGCCTGTAACTGTACGTGTGGGTAAAAATTTATTATTTGATGCCAAGCTCAATTATCAGTCAGAGTCATCGACTGCTGGGCAATATGTTATGGGTTTAAAAATAAAACACCCTGCGGTTAATTATAACGGAAATTTAATCGGTAAACGTTCTGGAATTGCGCTTGATGGAAATTTAAATGGTGCCCTTGATCTTAAAAAACTGGTCTTGCAATTAGGTAATGCGAAACTTGATAAGAAGTGCAGTTATGAATTAAATTGGCCAAAAGTTATTGATATTGATTGCCCCGTGTTGGTTACATCAACAACCATTGAAAAAGAAAAACTTCAGAGCTTCGTTCGATCACTGACATTTCATATTGACGGTAAACTCGATGGGTCTACAAATTCTAAGGATGCCACTGTTTGGTCGGGGCCTGTTAAAATTGCGATCAAAGATCGTGGTGATTATCCGTGGGATGTATCAGGTGACGTGAATGTTGATTTTGAGAAAACTCCCTTGAATGGTGAAATTCTAAAAACGCTCATTGTAAAATCACAAATAAAACTCATGCTTCAAGAATTCGGTAGCCTCGTCACATTTTTAAAACCGACACGGTTTTCGATTCCAGCGCCCTTTCATATTCTTCGTGGTCCGGCTCAGTGTGCTATCGAGGGAGAGTTGAAATATGGGGATCTCTCCGTTCCATTTGCATGTAAGACAAATCTTGTTTCTCACGAACAAAGTTTAGTGACGAACTTTAACGGAACCTTTGGCCTTGAAGATATAAAGGACAAATACCGACCAAAACTAAATCTTGATGCCACACTTAATAATGTGCAGTTAGCACTTCCGCGATTTGGAATCACAGGCCTTCCACCCTTGTTGCCTGATCAGCGTTTAAAGAAAAGTTTAAAGCAGGTAAAAGCAAAAAACATACTTCCCTTTCTTTACAGAGTTTCTATAAAAACTGCGGATCAGCCTGTTAGATTATTATCGAATTTGGCATCAACCCCAGTGGGTTTTGATTTAAATCTTTTGCTTGAGTCACAACATGAACCTCAGGGGAGTATTCATGTACGAGAATTCCCACTTAAACTTTTTAGGCGAGATGCGAAACTTAAGCGTTTTAATTTAACTTTAAATGACCGTCAAAAAGAAATGATCGACGGTGAAGTACAGCTTACATACGCAGATTATAAAATTAAAATTACGATATGGGGAACTACTAAAAAACCAAAAATAAGATTTGAAAGCGAACCTCCCCTTGATCAAAATCAGATTGTCTCTGTACTCTTGTTTGGAAAACCTGTTGATGAGCTCGATTCAGGTCAGGCAAGTTCTGTTTCAAACACCCAAGCTGCAGCTGCTGATCGTGCCATTGCACTCACTTCAATGTATGTCTTAGCTTCAACACCCGTAGAGAGTGTTGGTTATAACCGTGAATCAGAAATGTTCAGCGCAAAAGTTCGAATACAAGAAGGCGTGTCTATTAATGTTGGTGCAGATGAAGAGAGACTACGCGAATTGGGTGTGAATAAACATATCAAGGGACCATGGTACATCTACACATACGTTCGTAACCCCACGGAGAGCGAAGCCCGTGCGACGGCGGCTTTTTTAGAGTGGGTATCACGATATTAGGGTTTTATGAGCTGTATCTGATGCCAGTTTGATATTTTTTTATCACTTCGATCGCGTACAACCCACATATTCTTAACAGCAGCTTGTCGACTTAAAAACAAGGTGACATAGCCGCTACCTAAATGAAACTTATGAACATCAAATGTACTGCTTGCATAGGTGCGGTTTTTTTCTTCGAGTTGAACGAAATCTAATTTGTGAATGCCTCGTGCGTCGTAATCATACTCAATTACATAAACTCCCATAGCGTTGGGGGCTTCGAGCGAAGGGGCAACAATGAGACCGAAATCTTGTCGAGAGCTGCCTTGACCAAATGAGGTTAAGGCTTTTGTTGAGCGTGCGTTGAGATCTGATAGATACCGTAGATCTTGGGGGAGAAATTTTAGATTTTTCTCGGGTTCACTAAATGCGCTGAGTTGATCAACGTAATTTTCATAAGGGGCGCATTTAAAATTATAAAGTGAAACAGCGACATCGGAGGCTGGCTTCACGCGCCCTAGAATATTTTGTAAATCAATATTTTGAATTGCGATATCAACGCGGTGTGAGCGTGGGTCTTCGGGGCGACTAGCAATGTAATCAAGGCGCCATTTTTTAATAGGATTTATAACTTCGTCTAGTGCTTCAAGAGCTGTGGCAAAATTTTCGCGTTGCTCATTTTTCAAGCGAATTTTAGTAATAGCTTCGCTGCTTACGTAGGCTCGGCCAGTCATTTCTCTTAAATTTTCTAAGGTGTCTAATTGAAATTCATTTTCAGGTGAAATTGCACTACTCAGCATGACAGCATCTGTACGGAGTCTATGGCAGTGAGCTAAAATATGATCACTTGAAAGCGGAGCTTGCATATCTTTAAATTCAAGTTGCTGGTTTTCATGGAGCAATTGACTAGCCCGTGTTTGTATAATGTTTGAATTATTGTTTTGATCTTTACCTTTTTTGGCGGGACTTTCACTTGAGTTTTGTCCGCAACCTAAAATTAAGATTCCCATAATAATTATGACATTCAATGCACGGTTCACGTCTACCTCCTGATAAAAGTATGACTGCGTTAATAGCACAGACTTTCTTTTTAGCTAAATGTAAAATGAGTCAAAGAGGATCAGTTTTTGAGTCGATTTGTCTCAATTTCAAAATGAGTATGTAGACTTTAGCTTTTGAGTGCACTTTAGGCCTTATCAATGCATGGCATGGCTTTGGCAATCTTTAGCCTGTTATGAGCGAAACTATAAATACTTTAGAGAAATTCATTAATCGAAAGATTATCGTTTTACACACTGATAATTCTATATTTCAAGCAGCGCGCGCGATGTGTGATCATAATATTGGGTGCGTCGTTATCTCCGATCATCACGGCTGTATTGTCGGGCTTGTCACAGATCGTGATCTT
The DNA here is from genome assembly GCA_034439615.1 of Oligoflexia bacterium. NCBI lineage: Bacteria > Pseudomonadati > Bdellovibrionota > Oligoflexia > Oligoflexia bacterium. Next base: position 5,827 of record JAWXAT010000038.1, read on the forward strand.
ACGTGTTATCCCTTAGCCTACAAGATTTCACCTGATTCCCCACTTTCTGAAGTGATGACCACTGAGCCTTTATGTGCGAGTGAGAGTGCAGCTCTTAGCGAAGTTATTCAAATCATGGTTGAAAATGGTTTACGTAGAATTCCAATAATAAATAAATCAGGGAACAAACAAAAATGTGTAGGTATAGTCACATTAGACGATTTGATAGTTACAAAAAGTATAGAATTAAATGATGTAATAAAAATTATCACAACGCAAGTTCGACATATCGCACATTTAACCGCACCGGGGCACGCTAAAAAAAGTGATGAGCAAGCAGAGTTAAGGCATGAGGCGAAAACGTCTCAAACTTTGGCGCGGTTTGAAAAATCTGTTTTAGAAAAAAGTGGTTTAAAAAAAGCACACGCACGAACAGTAACAAGTCTTATTTTATCTTCGATTGTAAGGCGCCTTTCGTTTACTGATGCTGCTCATTTTATTTCTCAGCTTCCACAAAAACTTCACGATGATCTCTATGATTTACCAGCGGGGCCTGATCGTCACGTTTCTGCAAAACACTTGATCAGTGATGTCTGTACTTATTTAGGAGTGTCAAAGTCAGAGGGGCATGAAGTAACGGAGGCCTGTTGTGCTGGGATGGCAAATCATTTAGACCCACACGAGTTAGAAAAAGTTAAATCTCAATTGCCCTCAGACATGTCCGCACTTTTTAAATTGTTAGAGAAAAAGAAAAAAGCAACAGCAGTGAACTTAAATAACTAAGGAGGATTTCAAATGGTTGAATTTAAAAATACCACAACAGAACCAATCGAGACTGAAGTATCAGGGCAACACAAAGAAGGAATTCTGCATAAAATTGGCGATGCCATCGAGAAGGTTGGTGATGTTGTTGAGAAAAGAGTTTCACATAAGCTTGGTGATGCTATAGAAAGATTTGGTGATAAAGTAGAACATTTAGGTGACAAACACTAAGTACTAAAGCCCTGTTGATGATGAATCACGTTTCACAGCAGGGCATTTTTATTTTCACTCGACCTTAGTGATAGTCTAAGAGAACAAAGGTCAAATCTCGACTTTAAAACCGTTGACAGAAAAGCTCCTTTCAAGCGAACATATACAGGTGGGTCAGAAATTATCATCATTGGAGAACGCGATATGAAAAATTATGTATTATTGACACTTGCAGTTTGTTTGTTGGGATTCTCAGTTAATGCTTCAGCAGCCGCAAAAGATGGTACAGGTGTTATCTTAGCTCCTGCCGTAATGTATGAAACTAGTCTGTTTGAAGATTCAACAACCTCAAAATCAGATACCTCTGGTCTGAGGCTTGATGGTCGTCTTGGATTTAAGTTTCAATTTCCACTTTATGTTGGCGGTATCTATGCATCTCGAGGTTCCACAACAAAGGGATTAACTGGCCCAGATTCAACAATTAGCTCTACAGGTTATGGTGTTAGTGCTGGTTTTATGAAAAGTGGTTTTTTCTTAATTGGTCACTATATTCTCTCAGCTGAACGTGAAGATAAAGTTTCAAACGTAACCACTACTTATAAAGAGGGTTCAGGATTTCAAGCTGATATCGGTTATATATTTATGGTTAGTTCTAAATTTGGTATTGCGCCTGAGATGCATTATCGCAGTGTTGAATTTAAAAAGAAAAAAGTGGGTTCTGGTGCAGAAGCTACACGTACTGTAAAAACAGTAGACTTGCAGCCATACATTGGTCTTTGGCTGATGTTTTAATAAGCTAATTCAATCTTATTGGTACTGGGCCTCACAGAAATGTGAGGCCCTTTTTTTTCTTGTGACGTAGGGGGTAAAGCAGCTAGCGTTAATCTGCGATGAAAATTCTTGTCACGGGTGGAAATGGATTTTTAGGAAGTTGGATAGTTCGTGCTCTAGTAAATAAGGGGCATGTTGTTCGCGTGCTGCATCGTAAGTCTAGTGTGATGAATTCATTAAAAAACATTTCATATGAATCAGCTCTTGGCGATGTCACAGAGTATTCAACTGTTCTTGAAGCTGCCTGTGGTATGGACGCTATTTTTCATGCAGCAGCAGTCATTGCATACTCACCCCTTGAGCGTACACTCATGGAAAGAGTTAATGTTTATGGTACAGAAAATGTTGTGCGTGCTGCGATCGATGCAAAGGTGCAGAAGTTTGTGCACACCAGCAGTGTAGTAGCAGTGGGTGCGACATTAGAGCCTCGTTTACTACATGAAGAGAGTCCTTATGAAATGTCGCAATATAATTTTGGTTATTATGAAACAAAGTTTCATGCTGAAGAATTAATTCGAAGTGCTGTGCGCTCTGGTAAACTTGATGCTGTCATTGTGAATCCTAGTATAATGTTTGGCCCTGGTGATGCCGTGAAGGGTTCACGTAAAACTCATCTCAAAGTTGCTAGTGGTTTAATACCCTTTTACCCCACAGGTGGGATCAACATCGCTGATGTAGAAGATGTTGTAGAGGGGCATATCTTAGCTCTAAAAAAAGGACGTGCTGGAGAAAGATATATTTTGGGCGGCGATAATATTTTAGTTAAAGACCTATTTGATTTGCTTGCCCAATTTGGAGGCCATCGTGCTCCGATGATTCCATTATCTAGTATTATACTTAGAAGTCTTGCTCGAGTGACAGAATTGGCTGAGAGATACAGTTATAAAATAAATATCCCCGTAGAATCAGCAATCGCTAGTACCATGTATCATTGGTATGATCTCTCCAAAGCTAGAAAAGAATTGGGCTACAACCCCAAACCCGCTTATGGCGCTGTCAAAAAAAGTGTTCAATGGTGTTTTGAAAATGGATATTTAACACCAGGGCCAAGACTCAAAATATAAAGGTGATTTCTGGATATCAAAGCCAATCTCGGTCAATTTATTCTCGCCAACACCCGCCGTCACGGTGAGCACCCAGCATTCATCGTAAAAACAGATAATGGCGAGCGGCGTGAACTTTCATATAACCAATTTAACGACATTGTTGCAAAAGTATCTCAGGCATTCAGGGCAAAATTTCCTCAAGAACCATTTCGCGTTGGCCTCTGGGGAGAAAATCGCATTGAGTGGTGTGCATTGGCATTTGGTGTTTGGCATGCAGGTGGCACTGTAGTGCCGCTGATGCATATAGCAACTGATTTGGAAATTCAAAATATTATCAAAGCCGCAAATCTTAATTGTCTTTTTATTTCACCAAAACTTAATAAAGATAGTGATTTTGAAGTACCTGAAGTTTTAAGCATGGATTTTAAAACTTCGCAGAATCAAAAAAGATCAACATTGGGAAATCTTATGCGAGATGCTCCCTATGATTTACCTGCACAATTAAAACACGGAACGCGTACACATCACGACGATATGGCCGTGCTCATTTTTACTTCGGGGACAACAGGTAATCCTAAAGGAGTGGTTTTAAGTCATCGTAATATTGTCAGTAATATTATAGCGACCTATGATCTGGTACCCAGTGTTGAAGGGGGGCGAGCCGTTAGTGTTTTGCCGCTTTCACATATGTTTGAACTAATTGCTGGTTTTACAATTGCTCATATTAAGGGCATTTGCGTGAGTTACCCAAATAGTCTTAAACCTGAAGATGTATTAGGTGAAATGAAGTTGCACAGAGCTACAATGCTAGCATCTGTGCCTTTATTTTTTGAAGTTATTGATCGAGCTATTCAAGAGAAATTAAATAGTTTGCCAATGATTATTCGTGGAATTCTTAATTTATGGCAACCATTAGTGCGAAAGTTTCCTTGGCTTGGAAAATTTATATTTCGTAAAGTACATAATATCTTTGGTGGGCATATTAAATTTTTTGTCACTGGTGGAGCCAAAATTGATTCTGAAATAGTGAGACGTTTTTATTCTCTAGGGCTTCCAGTACTTCAAGGTTACGGTTTAACAGAAACTTCACCGATACTTACCTTAACAACACTTGGTGATCACAATTATGCAAGTGTTGGCAAAGCCATTTCGTCTATCAAGATTAAAATTGAAAATCCAAACGCCAATGGTGAAGGTGAAATTTGTGTTTCAGGTGCAAGTGTTTTTTCAGGTTACCACGAAAATCAGGCAGCCACACTTGGGGTTTTAAAAGAAGGTTGGTTTCACACTGGTGATGTAGGTTTTGTTGATGAAGAGGGTTATCTTTATATTACAGGACGAGCAAAAGACATTATCGTTACAGCAAATGGGAAAAATGTTTATCCTGAAGAGCTTGAAGATATTTTAAGACCCTCGACACTTTTTAGCGAAATAACTGTGTTGGGGCTTAATTCGGGTAGGGGAGAAGTTGTTCATGCGGTTGTTGTTCCGTCATCACTTACACCTCAGGATCCACTTGAACAAAGAGAAGCCGTAATTCAAGAAATCGATCGACGCTGTTTAGCACTTTCTGATTACAAGCGTGTACAGAGTGTGAGTATCAGTTATGAAGAGTTACCGAAAACACCTACAAAAAAAGTGCGTAAACATTTGCTTAGAGAAATGGTCGTTCAAGGTAAGTTTGACAAAGGTGCGCAAACAAAATCTCGGGGCAGTAGAACTTTGCTTGATAAAAATATAGAAAATGAATCTTGGCTTTATAAGAAAATTTCTCTCATCACTAAAAAAACAGATTTATTCAAAGAAGCTGACCTTCGTCATGATCTAGGTATTGATTCGCTAACATTTATCGAGCTGATTTCTGCTCTTGAGACGTCTTATGGTGTCCGTGTGCCCGATGAAGATTTTGATAAGATCCATACGGTGAGTGATTTGCTCAGTCGATTAGAAAAAGCCCATCAAGATATGCCCGTTGAAAATAAGCCAGAAGAAGTAAAAAATAAAAAGGTATTTAATTATAAAAACAATAATGGGTTTTTGATGAATACCACGCGCCTGTGGGTACATGTTTTTTTTATAAGACCATTTTTAAAAATATATTTTAGGTTTCAAGTTTTAGGTTATGAGACGTTTAAAGATGTTAATAATTTTATCATGACGCCTAATCATTCAAGTCACCTTGATCTCTTGTGTGTATTGAGTGCGTTGCCTCTATCAAAACTTAACCAAACCTATGCAGTGGCGGCTGATGATTATTTTTTCAACCACTGGTTTAAGTCATTTATTGTGCGCTTAGTATTTAATGCGATTCCCTTTGAGCGCAAAGCCCGAGTCGAAAAGGGTTTTAAAGTTTGTGAAGAGATTTTGCAAAATGGAGGAAGTCTCGTTATTTTTCCTGAAGGAACACGTTCAATTTCTGGAAAAATGGTTTCATTTAAACCAGGTGTTGGTCGTTTATTAGCAAATCAAAAATTTAATGCTATTCCAATTTATATTAAAGGTGCTTTTGATGCGTTTCCGAAAGGGGCTTCGATGCCCAGGCCTCGTAAAGTTTCACTTTATATTGGTTCGCCCAGGCATTTTATCGACGAGAAGATTGATCTCAGTGGGTATCAAAGTGTTGGGTTGAAATTGCAAGGGGATGTGGAGACGTTGCGTGATCAGTTGAGTTAGTATGACTTGATTACTTCACGCACTCGCTTGGTTTATTTACCCATTTATGACACGCACATTCACCACCGTGTCCAGAGGTCTCACCTGTTGGCCAGATGCCACTGTTACATGCACAAGCTGTATTTGGGTCATGTGGGATGTTATCATCACCAGAACCAACACCGTCGCATGAATCAGCTGTACCAATAAAATCAGGAACCCAACCATCTCCCTTAACAGGACACCATGTAGCTGGAGAACCGCCGGCAACGCAACCGCAGGTGTTACACTCTTTTGGCGCGCATGCTCCGCCTGGATTTTGACGTGTGATGGTTGAATTTCCAGGTGTCGAACCAGGTGGGCCCCATGCATTAGCCACTGGGTTGGTACAGGTTTCAGTACATGATGAATCACAAGCAGGTGAACAGCTTCTCCAGTTACCACCACATGTGTATCCAGTTGGTATTGCAGGGCCTACTGTGCAAGCAGGGCTTGGATAAGTTGCTTGATCGCACCAGCAAGTGTGGCCGTCAGAACACGGATCCCCGTTTACAACACAAGCAGCTGTTCGTGTGCCGTTACAATATTTATTTGTTGTGCAAACACCAGTTTGACCATTGCATGAAGTGACATCTGTAGTACATGCATCGCCAGGGGTATAAGTACATGTTGGTTGCCAGTAGCCGATGGGTACGCATTTATCACTTGGTGGATTGGTATGATGAAATGGAGCAACACAAGTCCAATTGCAATTATTCTGTGTTCCGCCTGAGCTTGTGTGGGTGATGTTATCTCCACCATTCGTACAGGCTGTGCAAGTGAGGCTTGTTGTATCAACTGGGTTGTATTTACCTACTTCACAATCAACACAAGTATTTTGTTCAGTTCTATGTTGGCCTGGAGGACAAACTATTAAGCAAACGCCACCTACATCTTGATAACCAGGTAAGCAAGGTTGCAAACAAGCACCAGTTGAATCGCCAATAGTTGTGTAATGCGCATTTGGTCTTGGTGGTGGTGGGCAAGACGTGCAAGTTAGGTTTGTTGTTATACTTGTATTAAACGTACCTACTTCACAAGCTGTACAAGAAGTATTATTAGAGTTTCTATGCTGGCCAGCGGGGCATTCAAATAAGCAGACACCGTCGACATTTTGAAAACCAGCTGGGCACTGACAATTTAATACGGAAGTACTTGTTTGTGATGGTGTGTGGATAAAGCCTGCTGCACAAGCACATTTACTTGGGCCGATATCTACTCCAGTGCCGGTATAAATTGAGTTTGGACCGCAATTACAAGTCGAAGGTAAGTTACATTGGCAATTTGTGATAGTGGAGCTGGAGTTTATATCTCCGTATCCAGTAGCGCAGGCACAGTTTTCAGCGCCAGTACCATTATTTGTTCCAGTACTATTATAAACTGAGTGTGGTCCGCAACCGCAAGTGAATGCAGTAGCACAAGAGCATGATGTGCTTCCATTATTAGGTGTTGGGTCTTTAAAACCAGGGGCTACACACTCGCAAATTCCTGTAGTATTTGTGACCGGATTTATTTGTGAATTAGCTGGGCAGCTACAACTTGCAGTACTGTTACAAACGCATGTTACGCCTATGCCAGAATTCATATCTTTATAATCTGGAGCACATGCACAAACGCCAAGCGGGTCAACAATAGAATTAGTATCATTGCAACTACACGATGTAGGTGTTGAACAAACGCATTCAGTAATTCCGTCATTTGGATTTGGATCTGTGTAACCTGTATCGCAAGCACAAGGATTCGCTAAGCCAGGTGTTGTTACGTGTGAGTTGCTTGGGCAGCTACAAGTTGCAGCGCTGTTACACGAACAAGTGACTGCATTATTTGTAGTGCTTCCGTCAGTGTCAATGAATTCAGGTAAGCATGCGCATTGTCCGCCTGTAACTGTAGTGTTTGGTCCGCACTGACAAGTTGCTGGTGTGCTACAAGCACAAGTCAAGCCAGTACCTGGATCAGAATCTGCAAAACCTGTGATACATTCGCAAGCACCGTTTGTTGAATTAAATGCTGAGTTTGCAGGGCAAGCACAAGTTATCGAATTATTGCATGAACAAACAGTCACACCATCATTTGGAGTGCGGTCTGTAAAGCCAGCGTTGCAACCGCAAGGTTCAGCTGTATTTATTTTATTCGGATCAAATGCAGAGTTAGCAGGGCAAGAGCATGATGCTGTGTTGCTGCATGCACAATTTACGATTAATGGATCAACATTTGTATCTGTAAATCCTGCAGGGCATACACATGCATTGCCATTAACAACTGAGTTTCCTGGGCAATGACAAAGTTGATCGTTACCAACAGCTGCACCAGCAGGGCAAATACATACAGTATTGAGATTGTTTTCTACGTAAGTCGGATCACATGCACACACACCATTTACGGGCGATGAATTTGCAGAGCAATTACATGTGATGTCTGTGTTACAAACACACACACCGCCAACATTTCCAAAACCAAGATCACACTGGCACACGCCCGTTCCAGGGTCTCTTGTTGAGTTTGGTCCGCAATTACAATTGATAGCATTAGGATCGCATTCACAAATATGCGTAGTGCTGTTCATGATAAATCCGCTACCGCAATTACAAGTATTATTTGATGTATTTAAAGTTGAATTAAGTGGGCACTGACATACGGTGCCTACCAATGTTGAATCAGTGGGGCATTGACAAGTTGTTAAGTTAGAATTTGTGGGGCACTGACATGATCCATCGGGAAAAGGTCCAAATGCACCAATGCAATCACATGTTTGTGTTAGTGAATTAAATTGTGAATTAACAGGGCAGCCGCAGTTTAGACCAATATTAATTGTGAGTGGGGCACTGATTTCGCCATAATTAAATGCTGGTCCCCCAGGTGGTGTCATTCTCATCTGAAATTGAACAGTTGTCGTTACACAAGCTTGTGGGGGAGAACCAATCATTGTAAGAACCATTGGAAGTCCAACGGATACAGTACTTGGAACAAGACCTGTTGGTGTGCTGCTACCTTTTTGAATTGTAAAAAGATTTGCTGGTTGAGTGTTAGTTAGGGCAACAAGCTCATAGGTGCTGTCGGGCCATGATAAGGCGCCGTTGTTAAGCATCTGAACTTTGATGTTAATGGGTGTTCCAGTTTTCATTACAACGCTTGATATTTGAGTATTACTTTGATTTTCAAACCATTGAAAGTCTGCATTAAAATCAGGTATAATGGGTGTTCCGACAACCCTATTACTAAGTGTTGGATTACCCGCAAGGTTTCTGGTGAATTCAACGGGCGCACAATTTTGGTAACCAAATAAAAGTCCGCCTAACATGAAAATAATATTCCATGTCAAAATCGACTTTTTAGTTAGTGCGTTATTAAGATAGCTCTTGATGCCCATTTATTCCTCCGCCATTGACGCTATCGGCCAGGTCGTGGAAAAACATTAGACATAATTTGAAAGTTTAAGTTTAGAGTTAATGTTGATTAATGGAATTACGGGCAAGTGCATGAATTTAGAGTGATTTCTATCTCGCGACCGGCAAGTTCGGGTCTGTATTTAGCTCGATACTTATATATTCCGCCAAATGCCACATTAGAATCTGCAAGGGCATATGTAGAAAACGGAGTATTATCCATAAATAAAAATGCCCAAAATTTTTCAGGATCACTCGGAAACGAATCGCCTTTTTCTATGCTATTTGAATTTGGAGTTGTGCCTGGATATGGATTTTGACACCACGAAACGGCAACTGTTGGTTGCGTGCGAGCTTGGTTCCAAAAACATTGAGCTGTAATGCAAAAAGCACTGTCGGGAGTTGTTCCTGGGCAAACGCATTGGCCATTGACGACTACACGGGGTGGATTACAGGGAACACCCGTTGTTGTACTTGTGGTGCTTGTCGAACTCGTTGTGGATGTTGTACTTGTGGTGCTTGTTGAACTTGTCCCGGTACTATTTGTTCCCGTTGTACTGGTAGTGCCAGTGGGTTGTGCGCTTGCGGGAAGTTTACCTACTGAATTAAACCCAACTGGAGCGCAGTTTGTATACCCGGAGGCAAGACTTCCAAAAACTATAGCCAAAATAAAGTAGCGCAGAAGAATAAATTTTTTTTTCTTTGCTGCTACTAACCAATTTTCTTTTACTCTGGTTTTTCTTTTCATTACTTTCTTTATCGGCGAATAGAGCTTGTGACTTTAACCTTGCTTACTGGTGTACAGTCTGAATAATTAAATACAAGCATATGAAAATTTCATCGCTTCGACACATCTTTGGTCTAGATCTCCGTTCACTTGCACTTTTTCGTGTAGCCATGGGAATGCTCATCATCGTTGATCTCATCATACGATCAACAGATCTTACTGCCCATTACACAGACATGGGTGTAATGCCTCGATCATTACTTGCGGGGAGCACACATCTTATTTCACTTCATCTCATCAACGGGACTTGGCAGTTTCAAGGGATACTTTTTATTATTGCAGGACTTTTTGCTTTTGGAATGACTATTGGATATCGCACACGGCTTTGTACAATTGCATCGTGGTTTTTTCTAATTTCTATTTACGAACGCAACTATATGATTATTCAGGGCAGCGATGCGCTCATGAAAGTCGTACTTTTTTGGTGCATGTTTTTACCTTGGGGCGAAGTTTATTCAGTTGATAGCCTGGGCAAATCTAGTGAAGATCGAAATCCTGATAATAAAGTACTCACTGCTGGAACATTGGGTTATGCGTTTCAGATAGGTTTTGTTTATTTTTTTGCAGCAGCTGTAAAATACGGTTCAGATTGGCAAAATGGTTCTGCTGTATATTATGCTTTAAGCATTGATCAACTCACTCGGCCCATCGGACAATTACTTTTGGGACTACCTGACTTAACCCGGTTTTTAACTTTATCAGCGCGCTGGTTAGAAGGGGTTGGACCATTTTTGTGGTTTTCACCGGTTTTTACTTGGCAATTAAGAATGATCAGTCTTGTGGCGTTGGCCATTATGCAACTGGGTTTTGGATTATCAATGAGACTCGGGCCGTTTCCATGGGCCGCAGTAATTGTAACGCTTGGGCTTTTACCCTCAGAATTTTGGAATTATGTTTTAAGCGAGGTGAGATTAAAGTTTAAAAAGAAAATAAAAATTTATTACGACGGTGAATGTGCCTTTTGCGAAAGGCTATCGAAACTTGTTCGTATTTTTTTCTTGTTACCTGAAACTCCGCTGCTTGAAGCTCAGTCTGATCGATCAATTAATAATGATATGAAAAAATATAATTCATGGGTTGTTGTAGATGCTAAGGGTAATCGCCATTATAAATACAAAGCCTTTCTTGTAGTTGTTAATGCATCAATGATATTAAGACCATTTAAATGGATCTTTAAAATATTTGATATCATTCCCATCGGGCGATATTTATATGAATGCGTAGCTTCGAATCGGATGATTTTTTCTCAACTTGTGCCTGAAATTCCTGTGACTAAAAAAAATCCAGAGTACCAATGGGAAATCACAAAAATATTTGTTGGCTCTGTTTTGATTTACACATTTTTTTGGAACCTGTCTAATATTCCACATTTTAATTACCAACTACCGGGTCACACACGCTGGGTGGCTGGAGTATTAAGAATTGATCAAATGTGGGATATGTTCGCACCTACACCTCTTAAAGAAGACGGTTGGTGGGTCATCGTCGGAAATACAAAGAGCAAAAAACAAGTAGATATTTTTCGAGACGGTGCCGTAGTGAATTGGGAAAAACCAAGTTTAGGCTCTTCACTATTTAAAAGTGTACGTTGGGGGAAATATTATCTTAATCTTTGGTCAATAAATCATCGTTCAAATGCAAGTTATCTGAGTACTTATCTTTGTCGTGAATGGAATAATAAAAATAAACGTAAAGACTCACTTGATAATTTGCAAATCTATTTTATGCGCGAAGATACACTTCCTCCAGGCCAAGGCGAAGCTGAACCTTTAAAAGTAGAACTATGGAATCAAAATTGTAATTAGTTTGGAACCCAGCAATCAGTCGATGCACATTCACGTTCCCCACAGCATACCTTACGGCGACAACTTGTGTTTCCAGCATTGAGACAGGCTTGTTGTCCGATATGTCCTGGGCATGCAATTGGTGCAACTGCGCAACCGCATTGATCACATGTAGCAGGTGTTGGAGTGGGTATTGGTGTGGGTGTTGGTGTTGGAGTTGGTGTTGGAGTTGGAGTTGGTGTTGGAGTTGGTGTTGCAGCGGGTTGTGCACAAACTTCCGCTGTGAAAACGGGTGACGCTTGACCATATCCCGAGCCGGTTCCTAGGTGAGCCATTTGAAATTGCACGGAGATCAATTGACAGCCTGTCGTCACATTTTGAGAATTCATTTGTATTGGAAATTCTTTTTCTTGGTTGGGAAGTACTTCTAATAATGTAGTAGGTAGTGAGAAATTTATTAAACTTGCGTGTGATGTTGATCCAACAACCGTGTACCCATCACCGGGCCAAGGGATGTTTCCATTGTTTTGCATGCTCAGATTAATGGTTACGGGTGTACCTTGAGTAATTTTTAAAAAAGGAGCTGCAGTTGCAGGCAGTGGGGTGTAGCTTACAAAATTTGCGTTGAGTACGCCAATGCCAGCTCCACCATTGGGATTAGTTGAGCTCAAAGGCAATTGCCCCTGTTTCATATAACCTGCAAAGGGGTCTGGGTTAGCACAGTTTTGATACGTCGTAAATAAAGCGCTAAGTACGAAAAAATAGCCTAATAAAATTGCGCGTTTTCTGCCTTTAAACATATTTACTCCTGCCTAAGTTGCTTATCGGCAATATCAGTAAATACTTAAAGCTGAAAAAACCACTACAAAAAAGCTAAAAAATTACAAGATACTTAAAGCTGGTGCCAGGAACCTGAAAACCCTAATTTGAACGAGCTGGGTTTTTATCAACTTCTTTCATGAGCTTACTGCGTTCATGAAATGCTGCCCAATAGAGAAATAAGCTGATGAACATTCCGATAAATGAAAAGCCAATTCCAGCTAAGAGTTCATTTGGGGAAAGCACAGGAATAAAAAAGGAAAGACTTCCGCAGACAATTGCACTGAGTAATGCGACTTCGGTGTTTCGTGGAAATCTGCGCCTTGAATCGCCTAATAATAAAGTGAAGCCAAGACCTCCTAGAAGCCCAATAACTGCGAAACTCAATATGCCTAGTAATAAAAATTTAGTATCCATGCTCTATTCATAGAGCATTTGCCGTGCCATTAAATGAAGCGAAATTTCAATTGCTGAGCTGACTGTGAGAGTCTTTTTGCCCCACCGTGGGACACTATCAACGTGAAAATGTACACTAAATCGTGGATCACCTGAGGGTTCCATTTTTTTAGAGTCGCATACTCAGATCAGGTTGTGAGCAACCCTTGCCACAAAAAATGCAAAAGAGCTGGATTTCATCGAGTGTCATCTCTCAACCTGGCTCTGGCGAATCGATATACATTCAACTTGGCAGTGGCGAATCGATATACATTCAACTTGGCAGTGGCGAATCGATATACATTGCCATTTTAGTGATCCCAAAAGCTTCTATTGTAGCTCTCTGATTGCACGATCTGCAAAGAAGCCTAAGATTTTCTTTTGAGTTCTGACCTCCCCATGCTTTGGGATGCCTATGATCTATCTCAAGAGCATAATGTGAACCACAGATCTGACACTTCCCCTTATCGCGAAGCCATACTTCACGTCTGACTTGGGCTTTTGAAATATTTAGAGTTTTTGAGTTTTGATTTTGCTGCCGTGCAGCCCGCGCTGGCGCGGGTGATTTTGACTTATCCCACTTCTCTAAAGCCAAGTCACAAAGCTCATCCATAAGTTCTGCAATTGTGAGGTTTGGATTTTTATGAGCGCGAATCCCTTTTAGTTTTTGAATTTTGTCTAAAAGTTCTTTTTTAGCCGTAAATTTAATTTCAATATCGCTTTCAGAA